>NZ_JBFUMO010000083.1:0-15306 GCF_054049355.1 Roseateles sp. P5_E11
ATGTACGGTGCTAAGCATCGTATTTGCTTGGAATAGGGAAGGTTTGCATAACCTCCGGGCAAGTCTGCTAGCGAGATGGTGAGCGACTGAGAGGATGGCGGCCATGAAGCAGACGAGTCTGGGCCTGCGGCAGTCAAACAAACGCACTGGTGCGCGCCAACTCGTGACCCAGCCGYGCTGAAGATTCAATTTCAAGTCGAGGCCAGCACAGATGCCGTGCTTTATTCAGACGTTCCTTAGCTGAACCGATCGGCGCGGCTTCGAACCGCGACAATCAACTACACCGGATATCTGCTATCAAATCGGGACGGCGTACTAATCAGTCCACGTGTACCCGATTGCGCCCACCCCGCTTGGCCGCATACAGCGCCTGGTCCGCCCGCAGGAGCAGGCTGTCGCCCTGATGCTGCTGCGGCGCGCCGCCCGAGATGCCGACGCTGATGCGCACCAGCAGGCCCGGCGTGACGGCGGCCCAGTCGTGTTCGACGACGGCCAGGCGCAGTCGCTCGCAGATCTCGGCGGCCTGTTGGGGGGCGATACCCACCAGCACGGCTAAAAACTCTTCACCGCCGATGCGGGCCAGCAGGTCGGCGCTGCGCAGGCGATGGCGCAGCAGCTGGGCGAGCTGTTGCAGCACGGCGTCGCCGACGGCGTGGCCATGGGTGTCGTTGATGCGCTTGAAATGGTCGACGTCCAGCGCAGCGACGCTGATGACCTGGTTGGCCATGCGCGCACCCTCCACCAGCAGAGGCAGGGCGAACTCGGCGTGGCGGCGGTTGTGCAGGCCGGTCAGCACGTCCTCGTGGGCGGCGCGGTCCAGGGCCATGGCGTGCTCGCGCAGGCGCGCCTGCTCGGTCTCGAGATGCACGGCGCGGGCGCGTTCGCGGCGGGCGTCGGCGGTGGCGCTGTCGGCGCGGGCCTGGGCCTGCTCGACCTGGTCGCGGATCAGGATGACCTCGGTCTGCAGCACGAGGTTGTCGCGCGAGATCTGGCGGTCCAGGCCGACGAGTTCCTCCAGCCAGACCAGGGCCTCGCGGTATTGGCCGCAGGCCTTGTAGGTCTCGTACAGCGATCGGATCAGCAGGCGGCGCAGCTTCGGCGGCGGCTCCGCGGCGGCCTGCAGCAGCGCCTCCAGGATGCGCGCGGCCTGCAGGGGCTCGCCCTTCAGGCGCAGGAAGACGGCGCGCTGCGCGTCGGCTTCGACGGCCAGCGTGCGGTAGCCGTGGTCGTGGGCGAGATGGCCGAATTCGTTGAGCAGCGGCAGGGCGTCGTTCAACAGGCCGCCCGCGAGCAGCGCGTTGACCAAGTTGGACACGGCCACCGCCACCTGGAAGGGGCTGCCGGACTGGCGGGCCAGCACGGTGGCTTGATCCGCGGTGCGGCGGGCACTGGCTACGGCGTCGGCCAGGGCTGTGGCGTCGCCCAGGGTCCGGGCCTCCTCGACGCGGCGCAGCCAGAAATAGGCCAGGTTGTTGTGGCAGGAGAACAGCACCTCGGCACAGTCGGTGCGGGCGGCGATCTCCAGCGCCTGCCCGGCCGATGCACAGGCCTGGACGGGGTTGTCCAGGCTGGAATAGGCGACGCCGACGCGGTTCAGCGCCCAGGCTTCGCGCACCGGGTCGGCGGCGCGGCGTGCGGCGGCCAGCGCCTTCATGCCCGACTCCAGCGCCTCGCGGCCCATCAGCAGTTGGCCGTAGACATAGCACTGGCTGGTCAGTGCGTCGGCCAGCAAGCCGTCGTCGTCCAGGCGTTCGGCCAGGGCCAGCGCCTCCGTCGAGCAGCGCGCGCTCGCCGTCAGCTTGCCCAGGCGCGGATATTGGTGCGCCAGCAGGGCCAGGGTTTCGGCGCGCCGGCGCTGTTGGGCCGGCGGGCAGGTCAGCAGCAATTGCTCCAGCGCCTCGCTGGACGCCTCATAAGCCCCGGCTGCGGCGCGCAGGCGTGCGGCGGCAAAGGCCTCGTCGAATGCGGCGGCGTCAAAACCGCGGTCTTCGGCAGGCAGGGCGGGGAGGTCGAGGAGGGCTGACATGGAACCAGCCGATTCTGCCTAGGCCCAGAATGCCGGGCATGACGGACATCGCTGTTTTCGGGGTTGACTTCACGAGTGCGCCTCGGGCAGCCAAGCCAATCCGGGTCGCCGGCGGCCAGCGGCATGGCGCCGTCGTCCGCCTTGCTGGCCTGGTAGCGCTACACAGCCTGGACGAGTTTTCCAGCTGGCTGGTCCGGCCGGGGCCCTGGGTGGCCGGTTTCGACCTGCCTTTCGGTCTGCCGCGTGAACTCGTCGAGCACCTCGGCTGGCCGACCGACTATGCCGCGCTGATGGCCCATTACGCCGCCTTGAGCAGAGTCGACATCCGAGACCGCTTTGCCGCCTTCTGCGACGCGCGCCCGGCCGGCGCCAAGTTCGCCCACCGCGCCTGCGACGGCCCGGCCGGCGCCAGCCCCAGCATGAAATGGGTCAACCCGCCGGTGGCCTGGATGCTGCATGCCGGCGTGCCGCGGCTGATTGCGGCGGGCGTGCATCTGCCGGGTCATCTGGCGGGCGACCCGACCCGCGTGGCGCTGGAGGCCTACCCGGGGCTGCTGGCGCGCGAGCTGATCGGCCGGCGCTCCTACAAGAGCGACACCAAGGCCGCGCAGACGCCGGAACGGCTGATCGCGCGCAAGGACATCGTCGAGGGCCTGGAACAGGGCCGCACGCGGCTGGGCCTGCGCTTGAAGCTGAGCCATGCACAGCGCGACGACCTGGTTGCCGATGCGAGCGGCGACAGCCTGGACGCGGTGCTGGCGATGCTGCAGGCGGCCTGGGCGGCCGAGCAGCCGGACCATGGCTGGCCGCAGGGCGCGGACCCGATCGAGGGGTGGATCGTCAGCGCGTGAAATCGCTTGCCGCCGCGCCGCCGACCGTTGTGCAGAAGATAACTGGACGACTCGACGGTTGTTCGACTTTTCGGCTATCGCACTGGCTTGATGGTGCTTAAGATCGAATCGAGCCTGCCGATCTGCAAGCTCGCGAGTCGAACCTCTTGATGTTTTTGGAAGGACCATCCAATGAACCTCTTACGTCGCTTGATCTTGATCGGCGCTTGCAGCGCCGCCATGGGTGCCGCGTCGGCCGCCGACTCCGCGCGCGGGACGAAGGACGAAGCCAAGGCCTTGGCCGAGGCGGCCGCCGCGCATGTGAACAAGGTGGGTAGCGAGCAGGCGTTCAAGGACTTCGCCGATGCCAAATGGCATCCGAAGGACATGTACGTGTTCGCGCAGAGCATGGACGGCGTGATGATCTATCACGGCGCCAACGAGAAGCTCGTCGGCAAGAACTTCAACGACGTGAAGGACTCCACCGGCAAGGAGTTCAACAAGGAAATGATCGCCGCCGCCAAGAAGGGCGCCGGTTGGGTCGACTACCAATGGGTGCACCCGGCCACGAAGAAGATCGAGGACAAGACCAGCTACGTCGTTCGCATCAACAAGCCGGAGGGCTTCGTCGGCGTCGGCATCTATCGCTGAGAAGCGATAGCGGCATGGATCGGCCGGATCGTGGGTCTTACCGGGAGCCATCGTGTTCAAGAAMCTGAATGATTTGCCCGTGGCCGCGAAGGTCGCATTGGCACCAGTGCTTGTGGTGGTGTGCCTGCTCGTTTCCTCGGGTTCGGCTTACCTGACCAACGTGCGAACGGCCCATGCAGTCGAGTTGATCGCCAGCCAGGGCCTGCCAAGCGTCGCGGAGACCAGTGCCTTCAGCGAGCGGGCGATGCTGGCTTACGGGCTGATCATGCAAAGCCTGGCCTATGAGGGTGCGGGCATGAAGGCAGAGGTCATCTCGCGCCTTGATGCGCAGATCCCTGAGGTCTTCCGAGGCATGCACGCCGACATCGCGCGCATGAGGGCTGCAGCCGCTCAGCGGCCGCAGCTGGCGGAGCGCTTCGATGCCATCGAGGCTGCCCTCGCGAAGCTGGAGAAGGCCACCGCCGGCGCGCTGGACATGAAGAGTGGCGGCCTGGCGGCTTCGGCGATGTTCATGACGGGTGCAGAAGGGGCCTTCGCAGAACTGAAGAAGCAGGCCGCCGTATTGACGGAGGAGCAGCTGACTTCCGGCCGGGCGCAGGCGGCGGCGGCGACGGATGCCGTCGCCTTCGGCAACCGCCTGACCATCGGGCTGGCCGCGGCCGCATTGCTGCTGTCGGCCGTCGTGATCTGGGTGTGCGTCAACGTCATCACCGGCCCATTGCGCCGGGCATTGGATATCGCGCGGGACGTGGCGGGCGGCAACCTGCGGCGGCATGAGATCCAGGCCGGGCGCGATGAGACGGGGCAGGTTCTCCGTGCACTCGATCAGGTGTCGCTGCAGTTGAGCCAGACCATCAACAACATCCGTGAAGCGGCCGACCAGATTGATACGGCGTCTGGCGAGATCGCGCAGGGCAACCAGGACCTGTCCATGCGCACCGAGCAGACCGCCGCGGCCTTGCAGCAGACGGCAGCCACCATGGCGCAGCTGGCCGAGGCCATCCGCACGAATGCTGCGACGGCGCAAGAGGCCACGCGCATTGCATCCGATGCCTGGGCCTTCGCGCGCGAAGGAGGCACGGCCGTGGACGCCGTGGTCCAGACGATGCAGGGTATCAACGACCAGGCCAAGCGGATCAGCGAAATCATCGGCGTCATCGATGGCATCGCGTTCCAGACGAACATCCTGGCGCTCAATGCAGCGGTGGAAGCCGCGCGCGCCGGCGAGCAGGGCCGCGGCTTCGCGGTGGTGGCTCAGGAGGTGCGTGCGCTGGCCGGGCGCAGCGGCGTGGCCGCCAAGGAGATCCGCACCCTCATCGGCGACTCGGTGAACCGGATCAGCGATGGCTCGCACAAGGTGCAGCATGCCGGCCAGACCATGCAAAAGATCGTCGCCTCGATCGAGCAGGTGTCCACCATGGTGACCGAGATGTCTTCCGCCAACGCCGAGCAGGCTTCCGGCTTCGAGCAGGTGAACGTGGCGGTCGGCCGCATGGACCAGGCGACACAACAGAACGCCGCGCTCGTGGAGCAGGCTGCGGCGGCTGCGGAGTCGTTGAAGCAGCAATCCAGGGAACTGATGCGGACCATCCAGGTTTTCACGATCACGTGAGGTGACGGGAGGTCACGACTTGGCCTGCGGCGCCTGACCTGTTACTCGGGCCTGCCGCGACGCGAACCGGGTTCGTCACTCAGAATGCGACTTGCCCCGTCGGGCAAACAGAGGACGCCTCGATGCAATCCTTGGAACATGCAGCATTGGGCACCCACCTGAAGCGTCGGCGCGGCGCTATTCTGCAGGCATGGCGGATGGCGGTGACGTCTGACCCGGCGCTGACCAGTGGGGCCGCGCTGCCTCGGGCCCAGCTCCACGACCACATTCCAGCGCTGTTGGTCAACTTTGAGCGCAAGCTGGCCGGCGGCGAGATGGCGGCGGACGTGGACGATGACGAGCGCCATCAGGGCGACGCCGCAGCCCACGGCTTGCACCGTTGGCAGCAAGGCTTCGACCTTGGCGAGGTGACACGCGAACTCGGGCGCTTGAACGAGTGTGTCGTGGTGGAGCTGGAGGACTACGCGGCCGCCAACTCCGGGCTCCACCTCGCGGTGATGGCCGAGGCGCGCAGGATCTGGGCGCAGCAATGCGGTGACGCCATCAGCGCCAGCGTGTCGCAATATTTCCAGCTGCAGCAGATCGAGGCGAGCAGCCATATCCGCGATCTCGAACAGGCCCTGCAGTCCTTGCGCGAGCTGGAGCAGGAGCGCGCCAGCCTGTGGCAGCAGGCGGCGCATGACCTGCGCGGCAGCCTCGGCGTCGTGGCCACCGTCACCGCGGGCCTCGCGTCGCCAAAGGCGTCCGAGCCGATGCGCGGCGGCTTTTTGCGCCTGCTTGACCGCAATGTCGGCTCGCTCAGCCATCTGCTAAACGACGTGACCAGCCTCGCCCGCTTGCAGGGCGGCCTCGAACACCGCAACCTGGAACTCGTCGATGCCGCCGCGGTGCTCGGCGCGCTGTGCGAAGACCTGCAGCCGCATGCACAGGAGCGCGGGCTCTACCTGAAGTTCAACGGGGTCGCCGCCTTGCCCGTGGAGGGCGACGCGGTCAAGACCCGGCGCATCGCCCAGAACCTCGTGATCAACGCGATCAAGTACACACGCAGTGGCGGCGTCACGGTCAGTTGCGGAGACTGTGCGTCTGGCGACATGGAACGCTGGTTTCTCGAGGTCAGCGATACCGGGCCGGGCTTTCACGCCGGGCCCGGCTCGCAGTTGGCGGGCGCGCTGGAGGAAGCGACCGACCAGGCCAAGCAGGTCGTGGCCGACCACGCCACGGGCGCGATCACGCATGTCAGCGTGGACCTGGCTGACGTGCATCCCTCACCGGAAGACGCGCGGCCGGTCCAGCAGCAACCGGGCGAAGGCATCGGGCTGTCGATCGTCAAGCGCCTTTGCGATCTTCTGGATGCGACCACCGAGCTGCAATCTCAGGGCGGTGTCGGCACGACCTTCCGCATCCTGCTGCCCAGGCGGTACGACGAAGGCTCGGCAAAGTAGCCCGCCCGCACCGGCATCGGCGTGCCGGTCGCGAGTGCAGAGTCCCAGCGCCGGTGCGAGCGCGAAAGGCCTCATCGCAAGCCGACCTGCCCCTTCCATGCATTCAGGATCTTGGCCCGGTCCCACGCCCGCCCGGCCTTCATCGTCCACGCCACTTCAGGCAAAGCTGGCTTGGCCGCATCCAGCGGCGCGACGAAGGCAATGAGGTCGGCGCGCAGGCCAGGGGCCACGCGGCCGACATCGGCCGTGCGGCCCAGATAGGTCGCGCCGTTGGATGTCATGACCTTGACCGCCGTCGCGGCGTCAAAGCCGGCTTCGCGCAGCAGCTCGAACTGCCGCAATGACGACCAGCCGGGAATGACGCCGCCATAGCCCGTCGGATCGGTGCCGGCGACGAGCAGGCCGCCAGCGTCGTGGAAGCGCTTCTCCCAAATCATGTTCTTCGCAAGGATGCGCCCATGCGGGTTGGGGCCACCGCGCTGGATGGCGGTGTAGCGCAGCACGTATTGCTCGCGCAGCTGCGGCATCAGCAGGTCCAGCGCCGCGGCCGGGGCCATCGGGCGGCCATACGAGAAGGTCTCGAAGATGGTCAGCGTCGAGGTGAGAGCCACCTTGCGTTCGATCATCTGGCGCTGCAGGGCGGCCATGCGCGGGTCGTCGACGGCCAGCGCGTCGAGGGACTTCGGCACTGCGTCGCCGCTCGGGCAGGCGTCGGCCTGCTTGCCTTCGACGAAATCGCTGGCCGCGAAGAAGCCATGCTCCAGGTTGTCGATGCCCATGGCCGTGGCTTCAGCGTAGGTCACCGCACACAGGTGGGCCGTGACCTTGGCCTTGCGCTCGTGCGCAGCCTTGACGATCGCGTCGAGCTGCTCGCGCGTCAGGTGCATATAGCCCTTGTACGAGGTCGCGCCGACATCGGCCCAGTAGCCCACYTGGCGCACGGCGTCATCGGCCGATGCGAGCCGCGGCACCTGCGCGACGAAGGCCTGGATGCCATTCAGGAAGGGCGCCGTCACGTCGAGGTCGGGGCCCGGCGCGGTGCCGGCCTTGATGTCCTTCCAGGTGTTGAGGTCGGCATAGGGGCTCATGCTGCCGGCCGTACGCATCGTCGTCACGCCGCCGGCGAGATACAACAGTGGGAAGCTCTGGAAGAAGGCGCCGTAGCTGCCGCGCTCGGTCGGGTAGAAGAGGTGTTCGTGCAGCAGCACGAAGCCGGGCATCAGCGCGCCGCCGGCCAGGTCCTTCACCAGCGCGCCGGCCGGGGTCTTGAGCTCGGCGTCCGGGGCCACCGAGGCGATGCGGCCGTCGCGGATGAGCACGCTCATGTGCTCGCGCGGTGCCCCGCCCGTGCCGTCGAACAGCTGGGCATTTCGCAGCAGGGTGACGGGCGCGTTGAAGAGGGTGTAGCGCTCGGTGTCGCCCGGCACTGGCGGCGCTTGCGCGAGGGCCTGCAGGGCGAGTGAAAGCGCGAGCAGCGCGAGTGGCCTTTTCATGCGCCGCATCCTCGCATGCGCGGGCGGCCTCACAGGTCGGCGATGCGCTCGTGGTCCCCTGCCAGCGCAAGATGGCTGACCAGAGGCAGGCCCGGCCCCCAGGCGTGGATGAGCCAGCCGGCGGGCTCCAGCGCCAGGGCCAGCGGTGCGTCGGGCGCGAGGTCCAGTGCGACCTGGTGGGCGGTGGAAGGCGCGCTGATGACCGCGGCATGGGCGATGCGGCCCAAGGTCATGCGGTGCAGATGGCCGCAGACGACGCGCTGCACCTGCGGGTGGGCAGCGACCAGTGCCTCGAAGCTGGCGAGGCCCGCTTGCAGCGACATCGCGTCCATGGCCGCGAGGCCGGTGGCGTGCGGCGGGTGGTGCAGGGCGACCAGCGTGGGCATGTCGGGCCGCTCGGCCAGCAGGGCCTGGGCCTGCGCCAGGCGCGCATCGTCGAAACCGCCTTCGGGCCGACCGGGCATCAGGCTGTCGAGCACGACGAGTCGCAGCGGGCCGGGCAGGTCCAGCGCGTACTGGATGGCCGTCGCGCCGGGTTCACCGCGGTGCACGCGGGCCAGGCCCGCGAAAGCCTCCTGCAGCGGGCCGCGTGCATCGTGGTTGCCGGGCAGCAGCGCGAGCGGCAGGCCCGCATCGACCAGCGGCATCAGCAGCTCGCGCAGCTGCGCGTACTCTGCCGGGTGGCCGGCATCGACAAGGTCGCCGCTGACCAGCACGGCCACCGGGCGCGGGCGGATCTGCAGCACACGTTCAACCGCGTGGCGCAGCGCCGCGGCGGTGTCGACGCGGCCGGAGATCAGCCGGCCCGGATGGGTGATGTGCGGGTCGCTGAGCTGGACCAGCAGATAGGGCGTGGCGTCCATACTTGTCAGCGCCGCCCGGCCGTCCGAAGGCGTTGACACACCCCCTCGGGGGGCAGAGAGCGAAGCGAGCGTGGGGGCTTCATCTCGCGCCTACTTGCGCATCAGCGTGCTCTTGCCGAACAGGCTTTCGATCAGGTCCACCGCCACCAGCGCCGTCTTGTTCTTCTCGTCCAGCGCCGGATTGAGCTCGACGAGGTCCAGCGAAGCCATGCGGCCGGTGTCGGCGATCATCTCCATGCACAGATGCGCCTCCCGGTAGGTCGGGCCGCCGCCGACCGTCGTGCCGACGCCGGGCGCCATGACGGGGTCGAGGAAGTCGACGTCGAAGCTGACGTGCAGATGGGTGTTGTCGTCCAGCGTGGCCAGCGCCAGCTCCATGGTGTGGCGCATGCCCATCTCGTCGATGAAGCGCATGTCGAACACTTCCAGGTCGTGTTCGTGCACGAAGGCGCGCTCGCCCTCGTCGACGCTGCGGATGCCGATCTGGCGGATCCATTTCGGTGAGATGGCCGGCACATGGCCACCGATCTCGACCAGTTCCTTGGGGCCGAAGCCGCACAGGCAGGCCACGGGCATGCCGTGGATGTTGCCGCTGGGCGTGAGCTCGCTGGTGTTGAAGTCGGCGTGCGCGTCCAGCCAGAGCACGCGCAGCTTCTTGCCGGTGTCGCGGCAGTGGCGGGCCACGGCGCTGATGGAACCCAGGCCCAGGCAGTGGTCACCGCCCAGCATGATGGGCAGGCGGCCGGTCTTGAGTTCGGCGTAGATGGCGTCGTGGGTGGCCTGGTTCCAGGCGACGACTTCCTGCAGATGGCGGTAGCCGTCGGTCGGCGGCAGCCAGGGGTTGGACGGGCCGGCCAGGTTGCCGCGGTCGATGACGTCCACGCCGCGGGCGCGCAGCGCCTCGGCCAGGCCCGCCACGCGCATGGCCTCGGGGCCCATGCTCGCGCCGCGGGCGCCGGCGCCGATGTCGGTCGGCACACCGATGAGGGAGACGTTTCTGAGTTTGGTCATGGCGTTGAGGGGCTGGCGAGTTCAGGAGCGGATTCGAGGATGGCCCAGGCTTCCTCGGCCGTCTCGACGTAGTGAAAGAGCTGTGCGTCGACGGGATTGATCATGCCGGTCTCGATCAGCAGCTCGATGTTGATCAGCTTGGTCCAGAACTCGCGGCCGACCAGCAGGATGGGACGCGGCCGGCTCTTCTTGGTCTGGATCAGCGTCAGCGTCTCGAACAGTTCATCCAGCGTACCGAAGCCCCCGGGGAAGCACACCAGGGCGACGGCGCGCATCAGGAAGTGCATCTTGCGCAGGCCGAAGTAATGGAAGCGAAAGCACAGCTCCGGCGTGATGTAGGGGTTGGGGTACTGCTCGTGCGGCAGCACGATGTTCAGCCCGACGCTCTTGCCGCCGACGTCGTAGGCGCCGCGGTTGCCGGCCTCCATGATGCCGGGGCCGCCGCCGGTAGCGACGACGACATGATTGCCGCGCTCGGTACAAGCGGCGGTGGCGATCTGCGCGAAGCGGCGCGCTTCCTCGTAATAGCGGCTCATCGCCAGATGGCGGCGCGCTCGTGCCGCGCCGGCTTCGTCGCCGCGGTCCTCGGCCACGGTCAGCAGGGCCTGGGCGGCCTCTGCCGACAGGATGCGGGCGCTGCCGAAGATGACGATGGTGGATTTGACGCCCTGCTCGTTCTGCATCAGCTCGGGCTTCATCAGCTCCAGCTGCATGCGCACGGCGCGCATGTCCTGGCGCAGCAGGAAGGTCTCGTCCTTGAAGGCCAGGTTGTAGGCGGCGCCCGGGCCGTCGTAGTCGGGGTGAGGGGGCAGGTCGCGGCACTCTTCCTTGGCGGTCGGGAAGTTGCGCGTCGGGACGTCGGTGGGCTTCATGGGGAAAAAGGATTGTGGGCAGGTCGGGACGGAATTTTCCGCCCCATTCAGAGGCGTTCGCGGGATTTCATCCGCCGCAGACGGAGCATTCGGGGTCGCGCTGCATGGCGATCTCGCTCCACTGCATGCGCCGGCCGTCCAGCATCAGCAGCCTCCCGGCCAAAGGCTCGCCCACGCCGGCCAGCAGCTTCAGCGCCTCGGCGGCCTGCATGGCGCCGATGATGCCCACCAGCGGTGCGAACACGCCCATGGTCGAGCAGGCCACGTCCTCGAAGCCGGATTCGGGTGGGAACAGGCAGGCATAGCAGGGCTGCTCTCGCGAGCGGCTGTCATAGACGCTGATCTGGCCGTCGAAACCGATGGCCGCACCCGAGACCAGCGGCTTGCCGTGGCGCACGCAGGCGGCGTTGACGAGGTGGCGGGTGGCGAAGTTGTCGGTGCAGTCGAGGACGACGTCTACGCGCGGGACTTCCTCGTCGAGCAGGGCGGCATCGGCCTTCTGCGCGAGGGCGCGCACCTGCACGCCAGGGTTCAGCGCGGCCATGCGGGCGGCGGCCGAGTCGACCTTGGGTTTGTCCAGGCTGCTCATGTCGTGGGCGATCTGGCGCTGCAGATTCGTCAACGACACGGTGTCATGGTCGACCAGCGTGATGCGGCCGACACCGGCCGAAGCCAGATAGAGGGCCACCGGTGAACCCAGGCCGCCGGCGCCGATGACCAGCGCGCTGGCGTCAAGCAGGCGCTGCTGRCCCTCGATGCCGATCTCGTCGAGCAGCAGATGGCGGGAATAGCGCAACAGGTCGTCGTCGTTCATGGTGTCAGGATAGCCCTGGCAGCGCAGGATTTGCCGGCCCTCGCGACACTGGCGGGATGAAGTCCACGCCCCATGTCGCCCCGCTCAGCCCCGCGCTGACGCTGCTGCTTGCCACCGCCACCGGCCTGGCCGTTGCCTCCCTCTACTACGTGCAGCCGCTGCTGGGCCTGCTGTCCGAGCAGTTCGGCGTCGGCAGCGCGGCCATCGGCCTGCTGCCCACGTTGACCCAGCTCGGCTATGCGGCGGCCATTCTGCTGCTGTCGCCGCTGGGCGATCGTTTCGACCGGCGCTGCATCATTGCGGTCAAGTCCGTCGCTCTGGTTGCCGCCCTGGCTTGCGCTGCGCTTGCGCCGGGCTTTGCAGCCTTGTGCATCGCCAGCGTGGCCATCGGCCTGACGGCAACGCTGGCCCAGGACATCGTGCCGGCCGTGGCCACGCTGGCGCCCGAGGCCGAGCGCGGCAAGCGCGTGGGCCAGGTCATGACGGGCCTGCTGCTGGGCATCCTGCTGTCGCGCGTGGCCAGCGGCTCGCTGGCGGCGGTGGCCGGCTGGCGCGCCGTCTACGCGGTGGCGGCGCTGGCCGTGGCGGCGTTGATCCCGCTGCTGTGGCGCGGCCTGCCGCACTTCGTGCCGGCGACGTCGGCGGGCTATGGCTCGCTGCTGCTGTCGATGGCGGGACTGTGGGCTCGGCATGCCCCGTTGCGCCGGGCTGCGCTGGCCCAGGGCCTGCTGAGCGTGGCCTTCAGTGCCTTCTGGTCGACGCTGGCCCTGGTGTTGGCGGGGCCGGATTTCGGCCAGGGCAGCGCGGTGGCCGGGGCGTTCGGCCTGGCCGGTGCAGCGGGCGCGCTGGCAGCACCGCTGGCCGGTGGCGTGGCGGACAAGCGCGGCCCGCAGGCCGTCATCCGCATCGGCGCGCTGCTGGTGTTCATCGCCTTCACCGTGCAGGCGCTGGCACCGGCCTCGCTGTGGCTGCTGGTGGGCGTGGCCGTGGTGTTTGACCTGGGCGTGCAGGCCGCGCTGGTGTCGCACCAGAGCGTGGTCTACAGCCTGGACCCGGCTTCACGCAGCCGGCTGAATGCCGTGCTCGTCAGCACGATGTTCGTCGGCATGGCCAGCGGCGCGGCGTTGGGCTCGGCCCTGCTGGCCTCGTTCGGTTGGCGGGCGGTACCGGCCCTCGGCGCGGTGGCGGCCCTGGGCGCCTTGGCCGTGACCCGGCGGCGATGAGCGTCAGCCGAGCGCATCTTGCGCCGACGCCACTCCGTTGAAGAGCGTCTCGACCAGCTGCTCCGCCAGTTGCAGCGACAACGGCCGGTGGCCGACGAGCAGCCGGAAGAACAGCGGCCCGTAGATCATGTCGAGCGCCACGTCGATATCGATGCCGGATTGAATCTCGTGCAGCGACATGCCGCGCTCGATGAGCTGGCGGCCGGCCTCCCGGCTCTTCAGGATCACCTGGTTGCGAAAGGCCTTGGCCAGTTCGCTGTCGGGGTCGGCGGAGGCCATGGTCAAGGTGATCTGGCGCCCACGCGCCGTGGCGAAAGTGCCGATGACGCTCGACAGATGGGCCCGCAGCCGGGCCCGGACGGAGTTCGCCCGCGAGACCGGCTCGTCCGAGGCGGGGTGGGCCATGAAGGCGGCCATCGCGAGGTCCTGGGCATTGGTCCAGGTCCTGTAGATCGTCGGTTTGCTGACGCCCGACTCGGCCGCCACGCGCTCGATCGTCAGCCGGCCCAGGCCTTCCTCGATCAGGATGCGGTAGGCGGTCGCCAGCGCGAGGCGGCGCGCTTCCTCGCTGGGTGGTCGACCGGGCCGGCGCGGGGTGGTGGGTTCGGATGCTTGACTCATTACGTGACGTATCGTAATTTAATTGTCAGTCAACAGAGGATTCATCATGCCCTCAGTCGCAACCTCACCCGCCAGCCTGTCGCCCTATCTCGTGGTCCGGGGTGCTCAGGCCGCCATCGACTTCTACGTCCAGGCCCTGGGCGCCAGCCTGGACTTCAAGGTGATCGATCCGTCCGATGGACGCATCGGCCATGCCGAGCTGCTGTTCGGCGCCACACGGGTCTTCATTGCCGACGAGTATCCTGACTTCGGGGCCGTCGGGCCCGAGACGATCGGCGGCTCCCCGGTCAAGTTCCACCTCGACGTGGCCGATGCCGACTCATTCGTTGCGAACGCCGTGCGGCACGGCGCCACCGTCCTGCGTGCCGTCAAGCTCGAGTTCCATGGCCACCGCAGCGGTCTGATCGCCGATCCCTTCGGCTACAGCTGGTTCGTTGCGAGCAAGGCGGAGGAGGTCAGCGTCGACGAAATGCAACGCCGCTGGGACGCGATGGTCGCGGGGAGCCCGTCATGACAACCGCGCCCGCCGATGGCGAGGTGCTGCGGGCATTCCAGGCGCTCGAAGACCGCTTCAACGACGCCATGGTCAGCAACGACGTCCAGCGCATCGCCCAATGCATCTCCGAGGACTGGACCCTCGTGACGCCGGAGAAGGGGCCGATCTCGCGCGAGGCCATCCTCCATGCCATAGCCAGCGGCATGCTGACGCACGATTCGATGACCAAGCAGGTGGTGCGGGCCAGCGTGTACGGCGACATGGCGGTCGTCACCGGGCGGGGCAGCAACACCGGCACTTTCAGGGGCGAGCCCATCAGCGCCGATGAATGGATCACCGATGTCTACCGCCAGGTGCAGGGACAGTGGCGCTGCGTGCTGACCCATCTCGCCCCTGCCGGCTGAGGAGGGGCGTGGCACCGGTTGGGCAAAAAAAGAGGGCCTCGCGAGAGGCCCCTGTGCTTTTTGAAGTCAGGACTCTTTGTAGTTATTCCGTCGTCTTGGCTTCGGCCTTGCGCTCGACAGCCGACTTGGACGCAATGACCGGTTGACCCTTGAGCTTGTTCAGCGCCTGCATCAGCGGGAAGTCTTCCGTCGAGCCGAACTCGGGCAGGGGCTTGGGCGGCTCGGCGCGCTTGGCGTACTCGGCTTCCAGCTTCTGGCGCGCTTCCTCGCGGGCCTTCTGGCGGGCTTCGTTTTCGTCCTCGGGGCCGTTGTTCAGATGCTTTTCGAGGTCGGCCTCACGCATGCGCAGCGCGGCGAAGACATTGCCCTCGGCGGTTTCGTCCAGCAGCACGTCGGGCACGATGCCCTTGGCCTGGATGGAGCGGCCGCTCGGCGTGTAGTAACGCGCCGTCGTGATCTTCAATGCCGTTTCCGGGCCCAGCTGGCGCACGGTCTGCACCGAGCCTTTGCCGAAGGTCTGGGCACCCATGACGGTGGCGCGATGGTGATCCTGCAGGGCGCCGGCGACGATCTCGCTGGCGCTGGCCGAGCCTTCGTTGACGAGCACCACCAGCGGCACGTTCTTCAACGCGGCGGGCAGGCGCTTGATCGGGTCGTCGCTGCTGCGGCGGCGGTAGTCGTCGGGGCTGGCCTTGTAGCTGGCCTTGGATTCGGCGATCTGGCCGTTGGTCGACACGACCTCGACGTCCTTGGGCAGGAACGCCGCCGAGATGGCGATGGAGGCATCCAGCAGGCCGCCCGGGTCGTTGCGCAGGTCAAGCACCAGGCCCTTGAGATGGGGCTCCTGCTTGTAGATCTCTTCGAGCTTCTTGGCGAAGTCGTCGACGGTGCGATCCTGGAACTGGCTGACGCGGATCCAAGCATAGCCCGGCTCGATGACCTTGGCAC
>NZ_JBFUMO010000084.1:0-15223 GCF_054049355.1 Roseateles sp. P5_E11
GTAGGTGACCTTGCCTTCCAGTCCGCCATAGGTGTTGAAGTCATAGCCGGCCAGCTTGACCTCGGCCGTCTGGCCCAGGCGGATGAAGCCGATGTCCTTGGGCTTGATGCGCGCCTCCACCAGCACCTTGGGACCGATGGGCGAGATTTCCAGGATGGGTGCGCCGCTGGCAATGACGCCACCGACGGTGCCGGACTTGATGCTTTTGACGACCCCATGCACGGGCGACTTCAGCACCGTGCGCGTCAGCGCGTCCTGGCGCACCACCATCTGCTCGTCCATCTGGGCCATTTCGCTTTGCACGCGCACCAGTTCCTGGCTGGCTTCCTGGCGGTAGCGCGACAGGCGCTCGGTGCGCTGCTGCTGGATCTCGTTGACCTGGCGGTTCAGCCGCATGACCTCCACGTCGCTCATCAGGCCGCTGCGGGACATGTCCTGGGCGAGCTTGAGCTCCTTGGAGATCAGCCCGAGGCTGCGGTTGATGGCGCCGACCGCCTCGTCCAACAGGCGCTTGCGGGCGTCGAAGGATTCGGCCTCGCCCTGGGCATAGCGGGCCTTGGGGTCGATGCCGGCGGGCCAGTGGATGCTGACGCGGCCATTGGCCTCGGCATCCAGGCGCGCCGCCGCGGCTTTCAGGGCCAGCAGCTTGGCCTGGCCCTCGTTCTGCTGGGCTTCGACACGGGTCGGGTCGAGGAAGGCCAGGTCTTCGCCGGCCTGCACTTCCTGGCCTTCGCGCACCTTGAGTTCGCGCAGGATGCCGGCGTCCAGGCTGGCGATGACCTGCTCGCGCCCATCCGGCACGATGCGGCCGTCGCTGCGGGTGATCTCGTCCACCTTGGCCAGGGCCGACCAGGTGATGGCCACCGTGACGACGGCGCACAGCAGGTACAGGGCCCAGGTCGCGCGCGGCAGGGGCTCGTCGATCTGGGCGGCATGAAGGGCACTGACGAACAGGCCTTCTTCCTTGCTCAGGGCTTTGGCGCTCATACGCTATGTCCGCTCGGCCGCCCGAAGGGCATTGCCACCCCCTCGGGGGGCAGTGAGTGAAACGAACGTGGGGGCTTCATACGCTCGCGCTGCGCTGCACGGGTTGTGCAGACGGATGCATGTGCACGCCCTCGCCACCCTGGGCGGGCGCGGCCGGGCGCACGCCGGACAGCGCCGCCAGCACCTGGTCGCGCGGGCCGTCCATGACGACACGGCCGCCATCGACGACGGCGATGCGCTGCACCAGCTCCAGCACGGCCGGGCGGTGGGTCACGACGACGAGCGTGGCCGTGCCGGCTGCGTCACGCAGCTGGCGCAGGAAAGCCATCTCGCTTTGCGCGTCCATCGAGCTGGTGGGCTCGTCCATCAACAGGATCTGCGGCTTGGTGACCAGGGCCCGGGCCAGGGCCACGAGCTGGCGCTGGCCGCCGGACAGCAGCTGGCCCATTTCGCCGACCGGCAGGTCCCAGCCCATCGGATGGCCGGAGACGACGCGGTCCAGGCCGGTCAGCTTGGCCACCTCGACGAGGCGGCCCGCGTCCAGGTGGGCGCGGCCCATCAGCACGTTGTCGCGCAATGTGCCGACGAACAGGCGCGGCTCCTGGCTGACGAAGCCGACGCGGGCCCGGTACTCTGCCGGGTCGACCTGGCGCAAATCGATGCCATCGACCTCGACCATGCCTTCGGTCGGCTGGTAGAGGCCGCCGAGCATGCGCAGGATGGTGGACTTGCCGCTGCCGATGCGGCCGAGGATGGCGACGCGCTCGCCGGCCTCCAGGCGCATKGTGACGTTGCGCAGCACCTTGGGCGCCGCCGACTCGCTGGCCGCCTGCTGCTGGCCGTGCTGCGGTTGGGGCGGGTAGCTGAAGCCGACGTCGTGCAGGCCGACCTTGCCGGTGACCTGGGACAGCGGCACGTAGTTGCGGCTGCTGTCGCGCTCGACCGGCGCATTCATCATCTGGTTGAGCGCCATCATGGCGGCGCGAGCACCCTGGTAGCGCGTGGCCAGGCTGACGAGGCTGCCCAGCGGCGCGATGGCGCGGCTGGCGAACATCACCGAGCCGATCAGCGCGCCGGCCGAGATGACGCCGTCATGGATCAGGTAAACGCCCCAGATGAGGATGATGAGGTTGACCGCCTGCTGCAGTGTGCTGGACAGATTCATGCTCCAGCTCGACAGCGCGCGCGAGGTCAGGGCCGTGTCGGCGACGATGGCCGTCGTGCGCTCGTAGCGGCGCACGAAGCGGCCCTCGGCACCCGAGGTCTTCAGGTCTTCCAGGCCCTCGAGGGACTCGACCAGGGTGCCGTGCAGGTCGGCAGTCTCCTGCATATTGGTGCTCATGGCCTTGCGCAGCGCCCCCTGGATGGCCCAGGACAGGCCCATGATGAGCGGCACGGCCAGCACCAGCACCCAGCCCAGCGGCCCGCCGATGACGAAGGTCATGCCGATGAAGATGACCAGGAAGGGCAGGTCCGACAGGGCCGACAGCGTGGCGCCGGTGAAGAACTCCCGCACCATTTCCACCTGGGCCAGATGGGCGGCATAGGCGCCGGCGGAAGCCGGCTTGTGCTCCATGCGCACCCCGAGGGTCTGGCGGTAGAGCTTGGCGCCGATGACGAGGTCGGCCTTGCGGCCGGCCAGGTCGATGAGGTGGGAGCGCAGCTGGCGCGCGAACAGGTCGAAGACCAGGGCCACCGAGGCGCCCACGGCCAGAGTCCACAGCGTGACCATGGCTTGATGGGGAATGACCTTGTCATAGATGACCGAGGTCACCAGGCCCGACACCAGCATCAGCACGTTGGACAGCAGGGCCGCCAGCATGGAAGCGCGGTAATAGGGCGTGAAGCGCTTCAGCGTGCCCCACAGCCAATGCGATTCCAGGCCCTTGTCGGCCAGCTTCAGCAGCGGCGCCTCCGAGCGCGGGGCCGAGGCGGTCTCCTGCGGCGACACGGCCAGCATGAAGCCGCTGTACTCGGGCTCCAGTTCGGCGGTCGTGGCCGGCACGGCGGCGGCTTCGGGGCCGGGGAACACCACTTCGTAGCGGCAAGCACCGGCGGCCACCGCGGCCGGATCGTCCAGGCGGCGCACCAGCACGCAGGCGTCGCCGCCGTTGAGCAGCAGCACCGCAGGCAGCAGCAGGGCATGGATGTCGTCGATGCTCTTGCGCAGCAGGCCGGYGTTGTAGCCCGCTTCGCGCATGACGCGGATGGCACCGTCGGGCGCCAGGGCACCT
This sequence comes from Roseateles sp. P5_E11, assembly GCF_054049355.1. NCBI lineage: Bacteria > Pseudomonadati > Pseudomonadota > Betaproteobacteria > Burkholderiales > Sphaerotilaceae > Roseateles > Roseateles sp. P5_E11. The sequence goes on from NZ_JBFUMO010000084.1 coordinate 3,222, forward strand.
TCCACCGGCGCGCCGGCGCGCAGTGACTCGGGCGAGCGCGGCTTGCCATGGTGGCGCGTCAGCCAGGCCAGGGCCTGCAGCAGCGGGTCGCCGGCGGGCTGGTTGCTCAGGTTCTCCAGCGGGTCCGGCGGCGGCGCCGGCTCGCCATTGGCGGCCAGGCGCAAGCCCGGCGCCTGCGGCTGGCCGTCAAAGAAGGGGTCGTGCTGACGCGGCATTTAGGCCTTCTGCCTCGCATCGAGCGCAAGCCGCTCGAACTCTTGCTCTATATCGCGCACGATGGCCGGGATGTCAAACAGCGGCGAGCTGCGGCCGTACTCCGCCAGGTAACGCTTGTAAGAAGCTGCGCGGGCCGGCTGGTTGCCGATCTGTACGGCACGCTGCTCGTATTCCTCGATGGTCGTCGTGATCAGGTCGGGCAGGCCGACGGCCGTCAGCAGGCTGCCGGCCATGCGCGAGATGTAGGTACGGCCCGAGCGGGTCAGGATGGGCGTGCCCATCCACAGGCAGTCGCTGGCCGTCGTGCCGGCGTTGTAGGGAAAGGTGTCCAGGAACAGGTCGGCCAGCGTGAAGCGGGCCAGGTAGTCGGCCGGCTGGGCGCGACCGGCGAAGACGAGGCGTTCGGGGGCGATGCCCTCTTCCACCGCAACGCGCTGCAGGTTGGCCTTGGCAAACGGGTTGTCGGCCAGCAGCCACAGCACACTGTTCGGCACCTGGCGCAGCACGCGCATCCAGCAGCGCCAGACCTGCTCGCTCATCTTGTGGTTGTTGTTGAAGGCGCAGAAGACGAAACCGTCCTCCGGCAGCCCCATCTCGGCACGGCTGGGCGCCGGGTTGGCGGCGCGCGTGCGGTCGCTGACCTGGTAGCAGTGCGGCAGGTAGATGGGTTTTTCGGTGTGATACGGCAGCGACTCCGGCGGCATCACGAAGCGGTCGGCCAGGATCCAGTCCACACCCGGCAGGGCCGAGGTGGCCGGCAGGCCCAGGTAGCTGACCTGGATGGGCGCGCCGCGATAGGCCAGGATGCCGGGGCGCGCGCCGCTGGTCAGCCCCTGCAGGTCGACGAGCACATCGATGCCAGCCTCAGCAATCATCTCTGCGGCGCGGCGGTCAGGCACGCCGTGCAGCGGCGTGTAGCTGTCCATCGCCCCCTTGATGCGGGCGCGTAGCGGCGTGCCGTCCTCGCGGCTCCAGCTGAAGGCGTGGATCTCGAACTTGGCTTTGTCGTGCAGCTCGTACAGCTCGGCCGTCAACAGGCCGACGGCATGCATGTGCAGATCGCCGGACAGATAGCCGATCTTGATCTTGCCTTCGCGCTTGCGGCCCTTGTGCAGCGGTGGCTCGGTGACCTTGGTGACCTTTTCCAGCACGAAGCGCTGGGCGGTCAGCAGTTGCAGGGCCGGGTCATCGCTCTCGTCCAGCATGCCGAGCAGCGAGGTGCTCATCAAGAGGTGGTTGTGCGTGACGTCGCCAAAGGTCTGGTAGACCGGCCAGGCGCATTGCTTCTGGCGGATGTGCACGTAATGCTGGGCCACGTCGCTCTGGCGCGGGTCCAGCTCCAGCGAGCGGCGCATCAGCGCCTCGGACTCGTCATAGCGCTTCTCCTGCTCCAGCAGGCGGGCGGCGTTGTTGAAGGCGTGCAGGCGCAGGCTCAGCGGGTCGGTGCCAAGCGCGTCGGGCGCCTCGTTGTCATAGACGGTGCGCCATTCGGCCAGCGCCTCTTCCATGCGCCCCTGGTGCTCGAGCTGGTGGCCGAGGTTCAGGCGCGCCTGGGCGAAGGCCGGTGCCTGTTCGAGCGCCATGCGGTAGACGGTCTCCGCCTCCTCATGGCGGCGCAGTTCGCCCAGGACGGCACCCCAGTTGAAACAGGCCACATGACGCAGCGGCGACGCGGTGGCGCCGACCCAGTTCTGGTAGAGCAGCGCGGCCGCGTCCAGGGCGCCGGCCGCCTGCAGGCGCGAGGCGGCCTCCATGACCTGGGGCAAAGGCCATTGGCCGCTGCGGGCCAAGCCAAGCCATTGCTCGAGAAGGGCAATACCTTGGGGCGGGGCAGCGGGAGGCGTCGACATGTCCATGCGGCGGGCGGTGTGATCGGATGTTCCGCCGATTTTCAAGCCGCGCCGCCAGGTTGGGCGCGGGGAATAGGCTGCGGATTGCGCAGCATTTCCCGCCCCGGGCACCTCAAACTGGGGAATCATGCCCCGCCGCGGGCAGGCGGCAGGGCCTTCGCGAGGCGTCAGACAGGCCGTAGTGGCCTGTCTTCGGTCCCCGCTCAGCCACCCAAATAGTCCGACTTGCCCAGCGGCACGCCGGCATGGCGCAACAGCGCGTAAGTGGTTGTCGCGTGGAAATAGAAGTTGGGCAGGGCGAAATGCCGCAGATAGGTCGAGCCATCGAACTTCAGTGGGTCACCGCTGCGGCGCGGGATGACGATCTCGCGCTCCTCGCTGCCGGCGAAGGCCTCGGCGGGCACGGACAGCACAAAGTCGCGGGTCTTCTTGATGCGCTCGGCCAGCTCGTCCAGCGTGGCTTCGTTGTCCTCGTACTTGGGGATCTCCTGGCCCCCCAGGCGGGCCACGCAGCCCTTGGCGGCATCGCTGGCGATCTGGATCTGCTTGGTGAAGGGCAGCATGTCGGGCGCCAGGCGCAACGTCAGGTAGACGTCGGTCGAGAACTTCCTGGTTTCGGCATGGGCCTTGGCGGCCTCCAGCCAGGTCAGCATATTGCCCAGCATCTTGGYGAATGCCGGCGCGCTGGCGGCGTGCATGGAAATCGGGGTCATCGGGTGTCTCCTTGAGGGAAAGCGATGGTAGCCATGCAACCCTGACCCCTGCTGAGCACCGTGCACAATCCCCTGCAGCTATGAACGTGATCATCCTGGACGACTACCAAGACGCCGTGCGCAAGCTGCGCTGCGCGGCGAAGTTGGAGCCCCTCAACGCCAAGGTCTTCACCAACACGGTCAAGGGCATCGGCCAGCTGTCCGTGCGGCTGCGCGATGCCGAGGTGCTGGTCCTGATCCGCGAGCGCACCACCTTCCCGCGCCAGTTGCTCGAGAAGCTCCCAAAACTCAAGCTGATCTCCCAGACCGGCCGTGTCGGCAGCCACATCGACGTCGAGGCCTGCACGCGCTTAGGAATTGCCGTGGCCGAGGGCGTCGGCAGCCCGGTGGCGCCGGCCGAGCTGACCTGGGCGCTGATCATGGCCTCCATGAGGCGGCTGCCGCAGTACATCGGCAACCTGAAACATGGCGCCTGGCAGCAGGCCGGGCTGAAGGCTGCGTCCATGCCGGCCAATTTCGGGGTCGGCATGGTGCTGCGCGGCAAGACGCTGGGCATCTGGGGCTACGGCAAGATCGGCCAGCTCGTGGCCGGCTATGGACGCGCCTTCGGCATGAAGGTCATGGTATGGGGCAGCGAGGCCTCGCGCCTGCGCGCCGAGGCCGATGGCTACCAGGCCGCCCCCAGCCGCGAGGCCTTCTTCGCCGAGGCCGACGTGCTGTCCGTGCACCTGCGCCTGTGCGACGCCACGCGCGGCATCGTCACATCCGAAGACCTGGCCCGGATGAAACCGACGGCGCTGTTCGTCAACACCTCACGGGCCGAACTGGCCGTCGAGGGCGCGCTGGTGTCGGCACTGAACCGCGGCCGGCCCGGCATGGCCGCCATCGACGTCTTCGAGAGCGAACCCATCCTGCAAGGCCACCCGCTGCTGCGGCTGGAGAACGCCGTCTGCACGCCGCACATCGGCTATGTGGAGCAGGACAGCTACGAGCTCTATTTCGACGCGGCTTTCGACAACGTGCTGAACTTCATCAATCAGCAGCCGACGAATATCGTCAACCCGGACGCACTGAAGGTCCTGCGCTGAAGTCCAGCGCTGAGGAAGCGGCCTTGAACCGTCCCGAATCCCTGACGGAACTCTTCCTGGCGTTCTCAAGGCTGGCCCTGCAGGGCTTTGGCGGCGTGCTGGCGATAGCCCAGCGCGAACTGGTCGAGCACCATCACTGGATGAGCAAGGAGGAGTTCGTCGAGACCCTGGCCATCGCCCAGGTGCTACCCGGGCCCAATGTGGTCAACCTGTCCATGATGATCGGCGACCGCTTCTTTGGCCTGCGAGGCGCCGTCGTGGCGCTGGCCGGCATGCTGGTGGCGCCCGCGATCATCGTGCTGGCCCTGGCTGCCGCCTTTGGCCAGCTGGCCCGCCACCCCATGGCCATCAATGCGCTGCGCGGCATGGGCGCGGTGTCGGCCGGACTGATCCTGGCCACCGGCATCAAGCTGCTGCCGGCACTCAAGAAGAGCCCGTTGGGCCGGCCGCTCGCCCTGGGCCTGGCCTTGACGGCTTTCGTGCTGATCGGTCTGCTGCGTTGGCCGCTGGTCAATGTGCTGGCCCTGCTAGGCGGCAGCGGCATGTTCCTGGCCTGGTGGAGAACACGGCCATGACAACGCCCGTCGATCTTCTCGGCCTCTTCCTGCATTTCCTGACGCTGTCGCTGCTGTCCATCGGCGGCGCCATCACGACGGTGCCCGAAATGCACCGCTACCTGGTCGACAAGACCGGCTGGCTGAGCGATACCGACTTCACGTCGTCCATCGCCCTGGCACAGGCGGCGCCAGGTCCCAACATCCTGTTCGTCGCGGTGCTGGGCTACAACGTGGCCGGCCTGACGGGCGCGGCGGCTGCGATGGCCGGCATCATGCTGCCGTCCAGCGTGCTGACCGTGACGGCCACGCGCTGGGCGCGCGCCAACCGCGAGCACATCGTGCTGCGCGCCTTCTCGGCCGGCATGATGCCGCTGACGCTGGGGCTGATCATCGCCACGGGCTGGCTGCTGGCCCTGCCTTTCCTGCGCGCCGACGAGCACCGCTGGAGCACGCTGGCGATGATTGCCGTCACCGTGCTGCTGACGCTGAGGACGAGGCTGGGCCTCGTCTGGATGGTGCTCGGCGGTGGCGTGCTGGGCGCGCTGGGTCTCGTCTGAGTTCTCAGACGCCCAGGCCCGCCTGCGTGGTCACGGAGCGCTTGCTGACGGGGGACATGCCCAGCGTCACCTGCGCATAGACCTCGTCGGAGCGCGGCATGATGATGGGCGTGTGGATGTCGGCCCAGCCGACGATCTCGGTGCCGGCGTCCTCGTCGAGCTTGGCGGTGTCGATGGCGCGCTTCTCGGAGTAGTTGACGCTGCCCGCGGCCAGCACCGAGACGGCCTTGTAGGGGCGCAGCAGCAGGCCGCCGGCCAGCCAGGTGAAGGTGCTGATCAGGTCGTCGGCACCGCCGTCGCCGGAGGGCAGATGGTCGCCGGCGAGGTCTTCGCCAAAAAGCTCGATCTCCAGCCGATAAGTGCGGCCGACATCGCTCGCGTCGAAGGTCATCGTGCCGGCGACGGTCACGTCGCGCTTGCTGCCATTGACGGCGCCGAGGGTGATGGTGGGGGTGGAAAGCGTGGCCATGATGGGCTCCTTGAGTCCGTTGGATCAGGTCGATGGCTCGCCGAGATGGCTTGCCTGCCTGTACTGACGCAAGGCAGCGCCCGCGGGGATCAACCCCGCGTTGGTGAAAGTTCACCCTGCGCCGACGCCACCCGGCCGAAACGCCGCGGGCGGGCGGCCCAGCAGCCGCAGGAAGGCGCGCCGCATGCGCTCGGTACTGCCGAAGCCGCATTCCAGCGACACCCGCAACACCGACGCCGAGCCGCCCTCCAACGCCGCGCGCGCCGCTTCCACGCGCAGCCGCTCGACCGCCTGCGCGGGCGTGGCGCCCGTCTCGGCGTGAAAACAGCGCGCGAAATGCCGTGGGCTCATGCAGGCCCGGGCGGCCAGCTCGTCCACGCGGTGATCGCGCTTCAGGTCGCGCCGCACCTCGTCCAGCAGCGCGCCGAAACGGCCGTCGGGGCGCTGCAGGTCCAGCAGCGGCGAGAACTGCGACTGCCCGCCGGGCCGCCGCCGCTCCACGACGAGCTGGCGTGCGGCCTCCCGCGCGAGGTCTTCGCCATGATCGTGGGCCAGCAGTGCCAGGCAGAGGTCGATGCCGGCGGTCATGCCGGCGCTCGTCCAGAGTTCCGGCAAGCCAAGCTGGCGGACTGCGGGCTCGCGGACGTAGATGCGGTCGGGCTGCAGGCGCACGGCGGGAAAGTCGGTGGCGAACTGCCGGCTGCGTGACCAATGCGTCGTGGCCGTGCGCTCATCCAGCAGGCCGGCGGCGGCCAGCACGAGGCTGCCGCTGCAGATGCTGGCGACGCGCGCGCCCGATTTGCTGGCCCTGCGCAGCCAGGCAATGAGGCGGCCGTCGCGGCAGGCGGCGTCCACGCCATCGCCGCCGATCACCATGACCAGGTCGAGATCTCCCAGATGGCGCGGCAGCCCCTGCACCGGCCAGGCCACGCCGGCCGAACTGTGCACGGCAGGCGGCGCACTCGCCACCAGCCGCCAGTCGTAGCTGCCCGGCCGCGCCAGGCGGGCGAGCTCGAACACCGCCATAGGCCCGGCCAGGTCGAACTGCTGGAAACCCGGGAAGAGCACGAAGGCGATGCGGCAGGTCATGCCGACATGATGGCAGGAAAGGTGGGAACTGCGTCATGGCGGCCATGGGCCAACCCACACAAACTGCTGGCCATGGACCACGAAGCACCCACCATGACCGACCCCGGACACGACCTCATCACCATCACCCGCCGCCCCGACACGGTTTTCGTCTCGGGCCAGGGCGCCTGGCTGACCGACGAGGGCGGCAAGCGCCACCTCGACCTCGTGCAGGGCTGGGCCGTCAACAGCCTGGGCCACAGCCCGGCTCTCATCACGCAGGCCCTGCTGGCGCAGTCGCAGCGGCTGCTGAACCCCAGCCCCGCCTACTACAACCGCCCGCTGCTGGACCTGGCCGGGCGCCTCGTGGATTCAAGCTGCTTCGACCGTGTCTTCCTCGCCAGCTCGGGCGCCGAGGCCAACGAGGGCGCGGTGAAGCTGGCGCGGCGCTGGGGCAGCCGCATGCGGAACGGCGCTCAGGAGATCATCGGCTTCGAGCAGGCTTTCCACGGCCGCACGCTGGCGATGATGAGCGCTTCGGGCAAGCCGGGCTGGGGCGAGCTCTACCCCCCCATGCCTGGCGGCTTCGTGAAGGCGCGGCTCAACGACATCGCTTCGGTGGAGCGCGCAATAACGCCACTCACGGCGGCCGTGATGATCGAATTCGTGCAGGGCGAGGCGGGCGTCGTTGTGGCCGACCCGGGCTTCGTGCGCGAGCTGCGCGCGCTGACGGCCGAACGCGGCGTGCTGCTGATCGCCGACGAGGTGCAGACCGGCATCGGTCGCTGCGGGCATGCCTTCGCCTACGAGCACTTCGGCATCGAGCCCGACSTGATGACGCTGGCCAAGGGCCTGGGTGGCGGCGTGCCGCTGGCGGCGCTGCTGTGCAAGGAAGCTTTCAACTGCTTCCTGCCCGGCGACCAGGGCGGCACCTTCTGCGGCAACCCGCTGATGGCGGCGGTGGGGCTTGCCGTGGTCAACGAGGTCTGCCGCGAGGAGTTCCTGGCCGGTGTGCGCGAGCGTGCGGCGCAGTTGTCCGCCGGGCTGCAGGCCGTCGCGCGCGATCACGGCTTGCTGGGCGAGCGCGGCCTCGGGCTGCTGCGGGCACTGGTGCTGCCGTCAGACGTCGCGAACGAGGTGGTGGCAGCCGCCCAGGCGCTGGCGCCGGTGGGCCTGCTGCTCAATGCGCCTCGCCCTCACCTGATCCGCTTGATGCCGGCGCTGAACATCAGCGCGACCGAGGTCGACGAGGGGCTGGCGCTGTTGCGCCGGGCGCTGCGCGAGGTGTTGCGTTGAAGGCCTAGCCTTGCGTGGTCCCGAAGATCTTGTCGCCGGCGTCGCCCAGGCCCGGGATGATGTAGCCCACGTCGTTCAGGTGGCTGTCGATGGCCGCCGTCCAGCAGCGCACATCGGGATGGGCCGCTTGCAGGGCCTTCACGCCCTCGGGGGCGGCCACCAGCACCAGGGCGCGCACGTCCTTGCAGCCGCGGGCCTTCAGCAGGTCGACGGTGGCGATCATRCTGCCGGCCGTGGCCAGCATGGGGTCGATGATCAGCGCCGTGCGGGCGTCGAGGTTGCCGACGAACTTGTCGAAGTAGTTCACCGGCTTGAGCGTCTCGTGGTCACGCGCCAGGCCCACGACCGAGACCTTGGCGTTGGGCAGGATGTCCAGCACACCGTCCAGCATGCCCAGGCCGGCGCGCAGGATGGGCACGACGGTGACCTTGCGGCCCGCGATCTGGTCGATCTCGGCGGGGCCGCTCCAGCAGTTGATCGTCGTCTTCTCCAGCGGGAAGTCGGCCGTCGCCTCGTAGCAGAGCAGCCGCGCCACCTCGCCGGTCAGCTCGCGGAACTTCTTCGTCGAGATGTCGACCTCGCGCATCAGGCCGATCTTGTGCTTGACGAGGGGGTGCTTGACTTCGATGACGGCCATGGCGGGCTTCCTATTTTTTCTGAATAGTCAGAATTATCGACGTTGACGCAGGGCCTCGTAGAGGCAAACCCCGGACGCAACCGACACGTTCAGGCTTTCGACGGCGCCGGCCATCGGGATGCGCACCAGTTCGTCGCAGGTCTTGGCCGTCAGCTGGCGCATGCCCTCGCCCTCGGCGCCCAGCACGAAGGCCACCGGACGCTTCAGGTCCAGGTCGTAGATGGAGCGCTCGGCCTGGTCGGAGGTGCCGACCACCCAGATGTCGCGTTCCTTCAGCTCATTCAAGGTCCGTGCCAGGTTGGTGACCATCAGATAGGGCACGGTCTCGGCCGCGCCGCTGGCCACCTTGGCCACCGTGGCGTTCAGGCCCACGGCACGGTCCTTCGGGGCGACGACGGCATGCGCGCCGGCGCCATCGGCCACGCGCAGGCAGGCACCGAGGTTGTGCGGGTCGGTCACGCCGTCCAGCACCAGCACCAGCGGCGGGCCTTCAACGGCGTCCAGCACGTCGTCCAGCGAATGCAGCTGGGCCAGCGCCTGCACCCGGGCCACGACGCCCTGGTGGCGCGGGCTGCCGGCGATCTGGCTCAGACGCTCGTCGTTGCTCTCCACCAGCTTGGCGCCGGCCTCCTTGGCACGCTCGACGAAGGCGCGCATGCGCTGGTCGCGCCGGGACGGGTCGAAATGGACCTCGGCGACCGAGGCCGGATGGGTCTTGAGGCGGACGGTGACGGCGTGGAAGCCGAACAGGACGGACTTGGGGGAGCTCATGGCCGCATTGTCGGTTCAGCGGCCGGCCTGCTTCCTCGCGTTCTCCATGACGTTCACGAAGCTGTCAGTCCAGAAGCGCGCCTTGTTCTTGGCCAGATGGTCCAGCAACTGGTCATGCGCTTGACGCGTGACGCTCAGGTGTTCTGCACCCACGCCGTGAAAGAGCAGCGACACCAGCGCATGCTGGGCCGCCGCCTTTTCGACCAGGGCGATCAGTTGCTCGCCGCTCCAGCCCTCGACGAAATAGACCGGCATGGCATAGGGGTCGAGCGCGGCAGCATCGGTAACCATGGCCGGGCCGGCAGCCCGGTAGGCGACGAAATGCGGCTTCAGTGCCGCGACGAAATCCCGGCCGCCGGCCTGCATGTCCAGGCACGGGGGCGTGAACGTGCGGCGGGCCTTGCCGTCCAGCGCTTGCAGCCAGGTGTTGGCGGCGATGACCTGCTCCTGCACCTGGGCCGGCATCTGGCGCTCCAGGTCGCGCTGCGGCTGCACCCACTCGCGGCCGGGGCCTTTGGCCGAGCAGCCGTGAAAGAGGCTGTGGTTGCCGAGCTCGTGGCCCGCCGCGGCGGCGGCCTTCCATTCGTTCTGCCGGCCGGGCAGCGTCGGCCCGTTGATGGGAATGTAGAAACTCGCCCTCAGGCCGCGCTTGTTCAGCGCCGGCACGACATGATCGAGCTGGCTGTCCAGCGCGTCGTCATAGCCCAGGCTGACGGCCGCCTGCGCGCCGTTCGGCCACACGAAGGGCACCGCCTGGACGGTCCAGCTCATCATCAGGCCAGCGGCGGCCAGAAGCAGTGCCCGCATCACGATCCTTTCAGCACTTGAACAACCATCAGCACGCCGATCAACACCGGCTGATGGACCATATAAAAACTCAACGACCAGCGCCCCAGCACAGCCAGCGGCCGCGGCGCGCTGCCGGTCCAGAGGCCGGGCCAGGCACGCGTGACGGCAAAGCCGACCAGCATGACGCCCAGCCACGGCAGCACCGGCACATAGTCCTCGGTGATGGGCTTGTGGGTGACGAGGCCGACCCAGTTGGTCCAGCGCGTGTCGAAAAAGGGCAGTTGCACCAACCGTGGCGCCGCAACGGCCAGCGCGGCCAGCACCAGCAGCACCGCGTTCGGCAACCGGCTCAGGCCCATCCGCAGCAGCAGCAACATCACCGCGATGCCATGCAGCACGCCAAAGCTGATCCAGCTGTTGGGGAACATGAACCACGAGCCCAGCGAGACCAACGCCGCGCAGCCAGCTACCTGGCTCCAACGCTTCCAGAAGCGGCCAGCGCCCTGCCCCGCCAGCACCGCAAGGGCCTGGCCGCCGCCGGCGCAGAACAGGAAGAGGCTGACGATGCAGATGCGCTGCCAGGTCCAGACCGGGTCGCGGTAGAAGTCCTGGCGGATCCAGCCGAAGTGGTTCAGGTCGAAACCGAAGTGGAACGCGGCCATCCAGACGATGGCCAGGCCGCGCAGGGCGTCGAGGCGATCGGAACGGGGGGGCGATGGGTCGGCGGCGGCCGTGGGCATGCAGGGCTAGGGAGTCGGCGAGGACGCCGGATTCTGACGCCTCGGCACATAGCCCCGCTGCACGAAATCGGTCTGCATCAGCCCCTGCATCGCGAACTGCGGCCCGCGCGCGCCACGCGCCCTGGCAGCACGGCGATGCGGCGGCGCCAGCGGTGGCTGGCTGGCGGCGTTTTCGGCGGGGCGCGCCGAAGCCGGCACGTCGGACGCTGCCGAGGCGGCGGGGCTGGGGATCTCCACCCCATTCGGTTGCAGGTTGCGCGCCGGCAGGGGCACACCACTCTTCTCGCAGGGCTGGTCGGTGTAGCGCACCTGCCCGTCCACTTCACACCGCCAGACCTGCTGCGCCCAAGCACCGCCGCATGTCAGCCACATTGCCAGACACATTCCCAACCCTGCAGCCAAGCGGTTCATCGTGGATCTCCACGCAGCCCCGGCAGCGCGCCGACTGCGCGCAGACCATCGGCAAACGCCGTGCCCCCACGGGTGAGCGCTAGGAAGCCGGCGCGGAGGCGGGGTTTTGAATTCTTTGCAGTCGCTGCTGCTGGCGACGCTGCATCTTCTCCTCGGCGATGCGGCGGCGGTTGATGCGGTCACCCTCGTCGGGGTCGGCCGCACTGTGCATGGCCTCGGCGCGAAGGCGCGCGTCATAGCGGGCGCGATCGCTCAGCTGCGTCTGCGCCGCCTGGGCCTCGCGGCTGATGACCCAGTCGGCCTCGCGATAGCGCCCCTGCCCTGCACGGCACTGGCGCACGCGGCGCACCTCGTCCTGCAGGAACTGGCGTTCCGCATCGCCCAGCGTCGTCGAATTGGCGCGGACTTCCATGCCACGAATCTCGCCGTCACCGGGGCAGGCATTGCCCGCCGTCGCGATGGGCGCCGAAGCCGCGGACGCTGCTCCCATGGTGGCGCGGATCAACTCCGGCTTGAGGCTCTCGACGACATTGGGCTGCAGGCTGCGCTCGGCTACCGGCTGGCCGCTGCCCGGGCAGGGCTTGTCGCTGAAGCGCACCTGACCGTTCAGCTCGCACTTCCAGACCTGCTGCGCGCCAGCGCCAAAAGGCAGCAGCGCAAGGCCAATCGCCAACCCCAAGCACGAACTCACTCGCCGCATCTCAAACCATCCCTTTGAATTCGATCCTCGCACAACGCGCCACCGAACCATGCGCCGACAGGCCAGGCGCTGGATGCGACGCGCTGCCCTGTCGATGTTCTTTACAGTCGAAGTCGAGCGCCAAGGCCACGACCTCCCGG
>NZ_JBFUMO010000085.1:0-15170 GCF_054049355.1 Roseateles sp. P5_E11
GCGGGGAGACCGTGCGCTGGGCCTGCAGGGGGCCACCTGGCGTGATCGGCGTGATGGCAGCGCCTGGGACTGCGACGTCCGGCACCTGTTCCTGTTCATCGGCGCGGAGCCGGAGACGGACTGGCTGGAGGGGTGCGGCGTGGCCGTTGATTCGCACGGGTTCGTGCGAACCGGCTCGGAGGCCGTGGAGCCTTCAGCGGCACGGCCGCCAAGCCCGTTCGAGACCAGCGTTCCCGGGGTTTTTGCGGTTGGCGACGTGCGATCAGGCTCGATCAAGCGGGTCGGCGGCGCGATTGGTGAAGGCGCCGCGGTGGTGGCCATGATCCATCAGTACCTGTCGGCGGTGCGGCAGGTTGCCCGCACTGCCGCCGCCTAACCTTCCTTGAGACTTGCGGAAAACGGCCGGACCCGACTGGCGAGTCCTGTCACGCTTTGGGCGGCGGCCCCTTGAATCGGATGTGGTCTGCCTGCCCGTTGGTCTTTGCCCAGGCCTGGATGATCGTCCCAAGCCAGGTCAGGTAGTCGCCCGCACCAAGCGCACCATTGGGGAACGGCTCGTGCTGGCTCGACTTCATCAGGTCGGTCATCAGGGCCTGAACTTTCTGGGCCAGGGTGTCATCGCTGGCGACCAGGAGGTAGGTGTTCAGCGGCTTGTCCTTCGATTCCTCCTCGCCACCCAGCAGGCGCTCGAAGTCGGGGACGCTGACCCGGTGCCTGGCTGTCAGCCCGGCCTTGCGGGCAGCGAGAACGGCCTCGCGGATCTTCTGGTTCTCCGTCCACATGCCGTTCCGGTCTCCGTTCGACTTGAACGGCGGGTCGACGTCATGCACGATGCCGAAGTCGATCTTGAAGTGGGTCATGATCTTGATGAGCGGCACGAGGATCGCCTTGCCTCGGGCGCGGATGACCGTCACTTCATCCATGAGCCCATGCTTGCGCTCGATGATTGCCGACACGAACGCGGCGTGCTCGGTGTCTCCCTCGACGAGCACAGGGTAGGAGCCGAAGAAGATCTCGGAGAAGCTGGGGTCGATGTGCTGCAGAGCCTGCAAGCGCTTCTTGTCGTCGTTCTCGAACTTGAAGTTGATCTCGTCCGAACGATAGGTCTTGGGGGCCATGAGCGCCCCATCGTCCTCACCTTCGCGCTCCAGGCGAACGATGGTGGTGTGGTCCTCAAACGGGTTGACGAAGTGCGGCGAGTGGGTGGTCATGATGACCTGCCAGTCGGGTTGCTTCGCCAGCTCGTAGAGGTGCCGCTGCGCGRCTCGGGCCGCCATCGGGTGCAGGGCGTTCTCCGGCTCGTCGATCAGCAGCAAGTACCCAGGAAATGCGGGGTCGTCCTCGCTCTCGGGGATGTTTCCGTCTTCGTCGTGCGCCTTCAGCCGGGCGATCAACTCGGCGATGGTCTTGTCATGAGCCTGCAGGTCCGCTTCCTTGGCCTTGGCTCCCTTGTCAGCTTCCTTCTTCCTCTTGCCCTTGATCTCGTGGAGCTCCTTCTCCAGACGCTTCCTGTACTCGCCCCGGACTTCGTTGTCCCGGGACAGTTCGTTGTGCACCTGGAGCATCGACCAGAAGAGCGCGCGACGCGCACCGGTGCCCTGCTGATGAAGTGTGGTCTCGGTGTTGCCGTCCTGGACCGTGAGGCTGGAGCCCGCCTTGAGCAAGTCGGCGAGCTTGGGCGCGATCGGACTGGCGCCGACGTTGAGCTTCACGTCGAGTCGCGGAAAGACCTGCCTGAATCCCGCTGCCACCCGGCCCGAGATGCCGTTGAAGTGGGCCTGGTGAGCGCCGCTGAGCGATTTCACTCGGGTCGTCACGCCCGCAAGCGCGAGCGAAAGATCCGACGCCGGGTCGATCCGCTCCTTCTCAAGCCCGGCCACGAGCGGGCCGAGCGCGAGGGTCAACAGCATCTCTTCGGTCGTCGCCGCGTCATCCAGCGATCCGATGCGAAGGGGGCGAGGAAGCCTGGAGTTGAATACGGGATCGGCGCCTCCGGCCTTGCCGTCCTCGGCCCACGCGCCCTTGCCGTCGTCGCCGCCCCTGGGATCCCAGGTCGTGCGAACCTTCTGGTACTTTTCGCCAAGCCACTGCCAGCGGCTTTTGACGATGAGCAGGTCATCCTTCGCCTCTTTCCATCGGTCGTCGACGTTGCCGATGCCCTTGGGAATGTGGACTTCCAGCAGGACCTCCGACGGCTTGTCCGTCGGGGCATGCAGGCAGCGGTCCTTGTTCTCGTCGAACTGAGCTGTGCCCTTGGCCAGCTCGTAGGCCCGAAGGATGGTGGACTTGCCTGCGTTGTTCTTGCCGACCAGGCAGACCACGTTGTCCAGTCCGATTTCGACGCCCTCGTCGCCGATGCATCCGATGTTGCGCACCGTGATGCGCACAAGCTTGGATCGATTTACCACCGTCATTTTTTCTCCCTGTGTTAGCCGGTTATGTGGCTTTTCGTGAAGCGTAGCAGCGGTGCGGATCGCAGGCGAGGAGCTCGGCAAGTTGCCGACCAACGGACTCGAATTTGGTCTGCGAAGTCTTGCTGTTTTGTGGTCGGTGGGCCACAAGGACGCGAGGGCCTAAGAGGCTTCGTCTCCTGCGAGATCTTCGTCTGCCCACTGTCCGGCAGTCAGGGTCGAAGTGCGTTCGATCTCTTGCACCAGCGCGGCGAACTCGGTGGAGTGGCGAAGGCGCATGTACTCCGCGTGTGCCCGTTGATGCTGGTCGCTCGTGGTGTCCGCCTGGCCTTCAGGTGCGTGTCTCAGCAGGGCCGCCAGGCCGGACTGCTCCCAGATCCGATAGTCCGCAATGGCCTCCGCTCTCGAGGGCCGGGTGCGGGCCTGTCCGGTTGCAGGCCTGGACGCCACGGCAAAGGCCGCTGCGTGCGCAAGCGTCGACGACGGGCGTCCGCTCATCGTGCTCATGAAGGCTCCTTCTCGTGGCGACCGACAGGTCGGACTCACTGTTGCTGGTCACGGCGAAAGGGCGTTTTCGCGAGGATGACCATCACTGGAAGGCTAGGCGCGGGCGGGCGCTGTTGAATGCTTCAGTAGAACGATGGGAGGTCGGTCAAAAGTTGGATGCGACAGCGCTGCGGCCGCGGGGCGCCTTCGAAGCGGAGCCGGCAGCTCGCGTCATTGCGGCCGCAGGTTGATCGCTTGAGCCCAGGTACGGAATCGCACCATCTCGTCGGAATAGAACGATGCGGTTGCAGCCAGCGGCGACGCAGGTGCAGCCTGAGCGCCGGAAGCGGAGAGTGTTCGCGCGATCTCATCCGAGGCGATGGCCTCGCGCAACGCTGCATGCAGGCGCTGGACCTGCGGCTCGGGTACATCCTTGCGCACCAGGACCGCCGCCCAGACCGTGAACAGCAATCTCTCGCGCTGAMCCAGTGCGGTCTCGGAAACTGCCTGGGTGGCGGGAAGGGACGCCATCCGCTTGCCGTCCAGGACGGTCAGGGCTCGCATGTTTCCGGCGTGCAGCATCTCCGTCGGGAGGCCGACATTGGGAAGCACCGCAAAGTCGACCTGCTGCCCCACGAGATCCTGCACCAGGGGTGTCGTGCCCTTGTACGGAATGTGCAGGAAGGGGACGCCGGCGACCTTGCCCAGGTATTCGCCCACCATGTGGTACATCGAACCGTATCCGACGCTGCCCAGCGTGATGGGTGTGGCGCGCCGTTCGGCGGCGAGCGACACGAGTTCGTCCAGCGAGGCCACAGGCAGGTCCTTGCGAGCCATGATCACGAGCGGCACGTTCGTCACCGTCGCCAGCATGCGCATGTCTTCTGGGCGGTACTTCGCGAGGTGCATCGCCAGTGGTGCAAGGATCACCTCGTTGGGCGAGCCCATCAGCAACGTATTCCCATCAGCCGGTGCGGAGACCACGCGCTGGACGCCGAGCGTGCCTGCGGCGCCGCTCACGTTTTCGACGATGACGTTCTGCCCCAATACCCGTGCAAGGGTCGGTTGCATCGCGCGCGCCAAGGCGTCGGCGCCGCCGCCGGCGGGATAGGGCACCACGATCGTGAGCGGACGCGAGCCTGCAGGTTGCGCCTGTGCATGGACGTGCGCGAGCCTGAACAGAGAGAACGCGATCGCCAGCGTGAGGCTGACCGCGCGCCGCTTGTTGAATGACTTCACTGCATGTCCTCCTCTCATGTGTGGCTAGGCCGCAGCAACTGCTGCGCTGGGAGGGTAGCGAGCCACGCCGGATCGAGGTATCGGTCAGAAGGCTGATAGGGACTCCGCTAAGTGACTGAGCCCGAATGCGTCCCATGGGCAGCCAATGAGGGTGCCGCCGCTCCTATCGTTTCCTGGCTGTCTGCTTCGGGGCAGGCGTTGCAGTGACAGAGGGGAAGCGGGCCGAATTGTGAACTCCCGCTTCAGGGTTCAACGCGCTGGCGTCGATTCTCTTTRGGASGGTGCGTACCTACTCTTCRGTCACTCGYCAWGCACRSCGATGCAGCAAGGCGATCCACCYCCAACCTGAAGGAAACATCATGTCCGTCGTCAMCACGCCCGCCATCAACGCCAAGAGCCCCTTCGCCTCCATGAAGGGCCACCACGTCGCCGTGCGCGTCCCCAACTTCGACCAGGCCATCGCTTGGTACACCGAGAAGCTGGACTTCCGCGTCGTGCATCGCTGGCCCTATGCCGACCAGCAACTGGCCTACATCGCCCCCGCCACCGACGACGCCTTCTTCGTCGAGATCCTGGGCGGCGGCAACCCGCCCCCCATCCCCAAGTCGGTCTACTCGGACCTGGGTGACAGCCTGCGCCTGGCCGGCTACCACCACTTCTGCATCAACGTGGACGACATGGACGCCACCGTCGCCGAGCTGCGCAAGCGCGGCGTGACCATCGTCACCGAGCCCTTCGAGCTGCCCGTCATCGGCCGCCGCCTGGCCTTCATCGCCGACCCCTTCGGCAACCTTATCGAGCTGGCCCAGGTCGTCGCCTGAGCGCCGGTCTGAAGGAGCACAACCATGACCAAGACCCTGCTGACCATCGCCGCCGGCCCCGGCATGAGCCTGTCCACGGCCAAGCGCTTCCAGGCCGCGGGCTACCGCGTGGTGCTGGCCACCCGTGACCCCAAGGCCCTGCGCGAGCGCCTGGCCAAGAGCGGTCCGGTGGACTTTGAGTTCGACACCGTCGAGGCGTCCAATCCCAAGGACGTCGCCGCCCTGGTGGCCCGCCACGCCGACCAGCTCGCCGCCCTGCACTACAACGCGGGCGTGCTGCACTACAACGCCGCAGGCGTCCTGCAGCCGCGCAGGCTGGAAGACGAAACGGTGGACACGCTGGTCTCCGACATCCATGCCAACGTCACCAGCGCGCTGGCCGCCATCGGCCCGGCGGCTGATGCGATCGAGAAGAGCGGCGGCGGCACCATCCTGCTGACGGGTGGCGGCTTCGGCATCCAGCCCACGCCGGACTTCCTGTCGCTGAGCACGGGCAAGGCCGCGCTGCGCGGCGCCGCGAGCGCGCTGTTCGAGCCGATGAAGGCGCGCAACGTGCACATCGCCATGGTGTCCGTGAGCACGCTTGTGAGCCCCGGCTCCAGCAACGCCGAGGGCGTGGCTGACGCGTTCTGGGCCATGCACACCCAGCCTCGCGACGCCTGGACCTGGGAAACCGTCTTCACCGGCTGAGGTGCCTTCCGGGCCGGCACGGTCGGCTGGCCCGGCTGCGAAAGGGAGGGGACCCATGAAAGTCTGGTTCATCACTGGAACGTCGCGTGGCCTGGGGGCCGCGATCACGCAAGCTGCCTTGGGGGCGGGCGATGCCGTCGTCGCGACGGCGCRCAACGCCGAGGACATCCGGGTAGGGCAGAAAGGGCAGGATCGCCTGCTCACCCTTTCTCTGGACGTCACGCGCGAGGAGCAGGTCCGCGATGCGGTTGCCAAGGCCGTGGCGGTCTTCGGCCGCATCGACGTGCTGGTCAACAACGCTGGCCGGGGTCTGCTGGGTGCTGTTGAGGAGATCAACGCACTCGAAGCGGAGGATCTGTTTCGTACGAACGTCTTCGGCCTGTTGAACGTCGTCCGCGCCGTGCTGCCGCACATGCGTCAGCAGCGCAGTGGGTGGGTGGTCAACGTGTCGTCCGTCGGYGGCATCGCCGCATCGGCAGGCTGGGGGGTGTACTGCGCGACCAAGTTTGCGGTCGAGGCGATCAGCGAATCGATGGCCATCGAGCTGGCACCTCTGGGCATCCGGGCGACGGCGATTGAGCCAGGCTACTTCCGCACCGACTTTCTCGGCTCACGTTCGCTGGTCCGCGGCTCATGCCGTATCGACGACTACGACGATACCGTGGGACGAACGAGGGCCTTCGTCGACGCAGCGAATGGTCAGCAACCTGGCGATCCGGACAGACTCGCGCAGGCGCTGGTCTCGCTATCCGATCAGAAGGAATTGCCGCGCCGGTTGCCGTTCGGCTGTGACACGCTGCGGCGCATCGAGCTCGCGCGCGCGGCGCGCGAACAGGAAGTCGCCGCCTGGCGTCACGTGGCCCTTTCCACCGACTTTGTCCCGGAGGAAGTGGACGGAGAGCATTGAACTCTCCTTTTGTTCTCGTGGCCCGTGAGAGCGCCGTACATCGTGCGCCGCTTTGAGCGCTGTGCCGCAGCACGTATTTGTTTGTCTCCGCCACCTGTAACGGTGGATTCGGCCCTCTCCACGTGTGGTGGTCGAGGGCCTCTTCTTTTGTTGTTTGAAGCACCTGACCTGGTGATGCGGTTGCGCCTAGGTCGGCGCACTCAGGTCAGCAATGATCCGGTGACGGTGACTTCGTCGTAGCTGGCCAGTTTTCCATCCGCCACGAAGATCTCCAGCACCGTTCGGCGAGCAGCAAGAACTCCGACGTCGAAAAACATCTTCATGCCCAGCAGATAGCGGTCTCGGAACTCGTCGAACGTATAGCGCAGCAGGTGGATGTTCTCTACGTAGGTGCCCTCGTGGATGTTGAAGGACCCCACCAGGATTTCGACGTTGTCCGCACTCATGCCGCAGTAGAACTTGGCGTGGAAGTCCGTCTTGAAGAAGGCCTTCTTCTCATCGAGCGCCGCCAGCGTTGGGTTCAGAAGTCCCCAGCTCTTCAGGAACTCGATGTCGTCTTCGCTGTCCTTTGCCACCTCTTTCATCAGCCTGAACGTGGCTTTGCGGGTGATGACTGAGGTCTTGTTCGGGTCGGTGTACTTCAACACCCAGTTCCAGAGCTCGGGGATCTTCTTGCGCGCGCCAGGGTAGTTGAAGCCTATGAAGGGTGCTGCCAGCAGGACTGCGCTATGCATGGCCCGCCAGCGCAACAACAACTTCTCCAAGATGGTGATGCAGTCGTCTCGTGTGTAGATGCCGTCCACGTCGAGTGTGGGGGCCAGGCCCTCGGCGTCCACAAGCCAGTACTCGGAGGCTGCCCGCGCAACGCGTTCCGAGAATGGCCTGTAGAAGCGGACGCGATGTTGCGCGCCACATGCGCAGGTCGCCTTCAATCGAACGCTGATGCCTTCCGGTGGTCCGCCCCGCGTGGCGAGGTACCAGTTCAGGTAGCTGGAATGGCCCCGATTCGCTTCGGCCAGGCTTGCCGCGAGCACCGCATAGGCAACGTCCTCAAGGCCCCGCTTGCATGCTCCGCAGCGATAGAGCGGCCTGGATTGGAGGTCGTAGAACTCTTCCGGCTCGCCGTGCCGCAGCAGCATCAGCCGGTCGGGTTGCGGAAGGCTCGCCGTGACGCCATGCGCGGCCA
Source organism: Roseateles sp. P5_E11 (assembly GCF_054049355.1). Classification (NCBI taxonomy): domain Bacteria; kingdom Pseudomonadati; phylum Pseudomonadota; class Betaproteobacteria; order Burkholderiales; family Sphaerotilaceae; genus Roseateles; species Roseateles sp. P5_E11. The sequence continues at coordinate 7,741 of NZ_JBFUMO010000085.1, forward strand.
GGACGTCGGCTTGGTTTCCCATCTCGTTGTCCCAGCTGTCCAGGATCGTCGCCCCCGAGTCGACCCTGGAGGCGTCGTCCGGATTCTTCACGCTGACCGGAAAGACATGGCTGCATTTGCCGCACTTGAGCACCCATCCGCCAGAATCGTTGATGCCGCCCGGCCATCGACCTACCGAGATGTGGATCGGATGTTGGCAAGCGGGGCCCGGGCACTTGACGACTTCCTCTCGATGCACGACGTCCATGGGGCGGCCTCCTTCGCCTCCGTTTATTTTTGGATTTTCACTCGAATTCCATATTTCAGTAGCTGCTGAAATTGAATTTTTTGGTGAAAGTCTTTCAGATATTTCACTGAACATGATATGTTCAGCGAATGTTGAAGTCCCCCGATCCAGTGAAAATCGAGCAGCAGGCCCTGGATCTGCTGTACGAGGTCTTGGGTGAGGTGCCTGGGGCCGAGCTCCTTGAGGTTCGCGCTGAGTCGTCAGCCAGGGAGTACGCCCCTGACTACCTTGTTCGCCTGGGATTCAACGGCGAACAACGGGTATTGGTGGTGGAGGTGAAGTCCAGTGGTCAGCCTCGGCATGTGCAGAGCGCCCTGTTCCAGCTGCAGCGCTACATGGAGGGGCAGCCGCCATCCGTCATCCCGGTGTTCGTTGCGCCATACCTGTCCGAAGCCGCGCGCGAGCTGTGCACCAAGAGCAACGTCGGCTACATGGACTTTGAGGGCAATGCCCTCATCACCTTTCCTGGCTTCTTCCTGTCGCGCAAGGTTGCGGGCAAGCCATCCGTCGAGCGGCGAGAGCTCCGCTCCCTGTTTAAGCCGAAGTCAGCTCAGGTGATGCGCACGATGATGCGTGACCCTGCCCGTGCGTGGAGGGTGGCTGACTTGGCCAAGGATTCGTTCGTGAGCCTGGGGCACGTCAGCAACGTGCGCAACAGTCTGCTCGATCGGGGATGGGCCGAGGTGTCTGAAGGAGGGCTGATCCTGTCGAACCCGGATGGCCTCCTGGATGCGTGGCGTGAGGAGTACGTGCCACCGGCGGGCGAGCGGCGGACGTTCTACACCACGCTGCATGGCAGCGCCTTCGAGGCTGCGCTGCGCGAGTACGGCGACGTTCTGGCGATGGACGGACTGGCAATCCTCGCCTCGTTCTCCGCGGCCAACTGGCTCGCACCGTACGCACGTACGGGTACCCACCACTTCTATGCGGACCAGGAGGGCGTCGACCGGATGCGAAAGCTCCTGAAGCTCACGACGCCCACGCGCGGCGAGAACGTCGTTGTCATCGAGCTGGACGACCCCGCGCTCTTCCAGGACTCGGTCGAGCCGACGGAGGGCATCCACTGCACAAGCCCCTTGCAGACCTACCTCGACCTGTGGGCCTCGGGAGAGCGCGGGCGCGAGGCCGCTGAACACCTTCGGCAAGAGAGGCTGCAGTGGCGGAAATGACCCCCAATGAGCCGCAGAGCGCCAATGACTACGACGAGCGGACGACGGCCGCGGTCAAGGCGGTCCTGATCGAGATCGGCCAGATCCTCGGAAGCTACAAGGGCAAATTCGCCGTCGTGGGTGGCGCAGTCCCGTGGCTGCTGCTCAAGAACGAGGTCATGCGCCACGTCGGCACGCTGGACATCGACCTGGGCCTCGATGCCGAAGCCCTGGGCGACGGCGAATAYGCCGACCTGGTCGAGTCGCTCATGGGCCGTGGCTACCACCAGCGAGAGCACCTCAAGCGCTTCCAGCTGGTGCGGCAGATCGAAGGGGCTGACGGCGGACCGCCCATCGATGTCATCGTCGATTTTCTGATGCCCAAGGACGCGGTGATCGTCAAGAACAAGCCGCCGCTGATCGATGACTTCGCGGTCCAGCGTGCCAGCGGTGCCGAGCTGGCGCTGCAGTACAACGAGCTGGTCGCGATCTCGGGCACGATGCCGGGCGGCGGAAGCAACACGGTCGAGATTGCCGTGTGCTCCATCCCGGCGCTCCTCGCGATGAAGGGGCACGCCATCGAAGGGCGCTACAAGCAGAAGGACGCCTACGACATCTACTACTGCGTTCGCAACTATGCCGACGGGATCGAGGCGCTCGCCGAGGCGTGCCGCCCGCTGCTCGAGCACAAGGCCGGCCTCGCCGGGTATCAATTCATCGCCGGCAAGTTCGACACGCCTGAGGGCTTCGGGCCGACCTGCGTCCGCAAGTTCGTCGAGGACAGCCAGGTGCTTGAAGACCGCACGCCGGATCAGTGGCAGCAGGATGCCTTCGGCCAGGTGGACGCCTGGCTCCGTGCACTGGGGCTGCGAGCCTAGGCGCCGCGCAACCCCTCGGTCCCGTCTTCTTGGTTCAAAGCCGAGTTGCGCTGCCTTGCGGCTCGTCGAAGGCCGTCCGGCGCGTCATCAGCAGGATGCCGGCGATGGCTGGACCGATGAGCGCAATGGCGAACGCCATCCGATAGCTGCCCGTCAGCTCGGCGATGGTGCCGAAGATCGGCGGGCCGACCACCACGCCCGCAAAAGTGCAAGCCAGGATGGCGCCGGTGGCGCGACCAGCAGTGCCGGCGGGTGCCTGGCGCGTGACTTCGGCCAGGAAGGTGCCGTTCCAACCGAGGGAGAACGCACTGATCGTGACGACGATTGCGGCAGGCAGCCAGGACGGCACGTCGCCAGCGAGCGCCGCCAGCACGCCCGCGCCGATCACCATGCCGACGGCGAGCACGATGAGCATCCGGACCGAACCCAGCCAGCGGTCCGCGATGGCGCCCCAGGCGATCCGTCCTGTCACGCCCGCGACCTGGGCCGCCGACATGGTGGCCCCAGCCGTCACCAGCGAATAGCCGAAGGACTCATGCAGGTAGGTTGTCATGTAGGAGCTCAGCGAGAGCTGGAAGGTCGACAGCCAGAACGAGGCAAAGGCGAGGGAATACAGCGTCCTGCGGCTGCAGATCAGCGACCACAGCTCGTGCATGGTGGCCAGGTTGACCGGGTGCGTGGGGTCTCGCTCGCGGTCGTAGGTGGCGCGCATGGGCTGCGACAGGACGGCGCATGCAATGCAGACGGCCGAGACCACCAGTAGGGCCGACTGCCAGTCCTGTCGGGCCACCAGCCATGGGATGACCAAGCCGGCTGCGGCGCCGCCCATCGGTACGCCCGTCTGCTTGATGGAGAAGATCAGCCCGCGGTGCTCGGCCGGCGTGCTCATGAACAGCCACTGGCTGCTCGCAGGGGTCACCGGTCCGTAGCCCAGGCCGATCAGCAGGGCGCCGAGCATTGCCGGCAGCAGGTTGCCGCTGGCCACCAGCGCCAGGCCGGCGCCGCACAGGACGAGGCAGATCTGGCTGACGCGCACGGGACCTAGCCGCTGCGTCAGCTCGCCGCCGCACAGCGACGACAGCACCGCCGCGAAATACAGCAGTGAGATGTAGTAGCCGATGGCCGCCTTGGGCAACTCGAAATGGCCGGTGATGGTCGCTCCGAGCACCGGGATCGCCAGCCCCGCCATGGATGCAAGCGCCTGGATCAGCGTGGTGGCAACCAGCACCAGGACGACGGTCCGGGACCGGGTCACCGCTTCGGTGTGGGGTAGGGCATGGGTGGGGACGCTCACGGCTCGCCTCGCGGGTGGTTTCTGTCGAGAAGCACTGTGCGCGTGGGCGCTATTGGCAGGGATAGCCACGAGTTGGACCGCCTCTCCGACTTTCGACGGATGTGAGGTGCGGCGCCGACGCGCAAAGTGGTTTGACAAGCCTGACGGGCGCTTCGCTTTCACCTTCCAAGGAGCCGACATGTCCTACCCGCGCACACTGAGCTATATCCACGGGGAATCCGTCGAGCCGACCGGCGGTCGCTACGCCGACAAGCCCAATCCCCGCACCACCGAGAAGATCAAGGAGGTGGCGCGAAGCCAGCCCTTGGACGTGGATCGCGCCGCGGCGTCATGCAACAACGCTTTCGCCGCCTGGCGCGACCTGCGGCCCAGCGTGCGGGGACGCCACCTGGTGGAGCTGGGCCGCGTCATCCGCCAGCACGAGCGAGAGCTGGGCGAGGCTGAGTCGCTGGAGACGGGCAAGCCCATGAAGGAGATGCCGGTCCTCATCGATCTGCTGGCGCAGTTCTTCGAGTACTACGGTGGCATCGTCAACGCGGACGATGGCGAGCTGATCAACGTCGGGCCGGCGTATCACACGTACACGATGCGCGACCCCTTCGGCGTGAYCGGCGTGATCCTGCCCTGGAACGCTCCCTTGCATCAGGCAGGACGCGCGATCGCTCCCGCGCTGGCGGTCGGCAACACGGTGCTTGCCAAGCCGTCCGAGCACACATCTGGCTCGCTGGCGCTGCTCGCGAAGCTGGCGGTTGAGAAGGCCGGCTTCCCGCCTGGCGTGTTCAACGTCATCGTGGGGCAGGGCTCGGTCATCGGTCCGGCCATGGTGGCGAACCCGCATGTGTGCAAGATCTCGCTCACGGGAAGCGTCCGCGCCGGGCAGGAGCTGGGCAGGATTGCTGCCGACCGCATCATGCCCCTGACGCTGGAGCTGGGTGGGAAGTCTGCCGACATCGTGTTCGAGGACGCGGACCTGGACGCGGCCGCGCCGGGTGCTGTCCGGGCTTTCACCTGGAACAGCGGCCAGTGGTGTGCTGCCGGCACCCGGCTGCTGGTGCAGGAGAGCATCCACGCCCAGTTCGTCGAGAAGTTTGTGGCTGCGGTGCGGCGGGTCAAGGTTGGACCCGAGTTCGACGCTGATGCAGGCCCCATCACCACAAAGGCGCAGTACGACAAGATCCTTAGCTACTTCGAGGTCGCGGAGCGCGAGGGACTGACGCCGCTGACCGGCGGGGGCATCCCGACTGACCCCCGGCTGCAGACAGGCTGGTTCCTGGAGCCCACGGTCTACGACAACGTCAGCAACGACCACACGCTGGCGCGCGAGGAGATCTTCGGCCCCGTGGTCGTGATCATCCCCTTCAAGACCGAGGAAGAGGCGATCCGCATCGCCAATGACTCCGACTTCGGGCTTTCCGCGGGCATCTGGAGCCGCGACATCGGGCGGGTGCATCGCGTCGCGGCGCGCATGCAGGCCGGCCGCATCGTCTGCAACGAGTACGGTGGCGGTTTTGTGCAGACGCCGTGCGGTGGGTTCAAGCAGAGCGGCTACGGTCGCGAGCAGGGCATGAACTCGCTGGCGGAATACACGCAGCTGAAGTCGGTCATCATCAAGCTTTGACGGCCGGGCGTGCAATGGAGAACATTGACGTACTGGTCCTCAGGTCCTTGCAGCGCTGGCGCGATGCGGGGCATCACGCCGTGCTCGTGACAGTGGTGCGCACCTGGGGATCCTCGCCGCGGCCGGTGGGCTCGGTCATGGCGCTGCGCGACGACGGCGCGGTCGTCGGCTCGGTCTCCGGCGGATGCATCGAGGACGACCTGATCCGTCGATTCGCGATGCCCCTGCACGGTGAGAAGCGCGAAGAGATGGAGGGGACGCCGCGCCTTCTCCGGTATGGCATCGGTGCCGACGAGGCACATCGGTTCGGGCTGCCCTGCGGCGGCACGCTCGAGCTGCTGCTGGAGTTCTCGCCGGATGCAGCTGAACTGACCAGGCTCGTCGAGCAGCTTGACGCAGGTCAGCTGGTCGAGCGGCGGGTCGGGCTCAGCGACGGGCGCGCCACGCACAGGCCAACAGCCGTTCCCACCGAGCTCTCCCTGTCGCCGGGGTCGCTGTCGGTGACCTTCGGGCCGGAGTACCGGATGCTGTTGATCGGTGGTGGCCAGCTGTCCGAGTACCTCGCGACGATGGCGCTGTTCAACGGGTTTCGCRTGCTGGTTTGCGACCCACGCGAAGAGCATCTGGTGAGCTGGAGCGTGCCCGGCGTCGAACTGGTGCGAGGCGTCATGCCGGATGACGCCGTGACAGCATTTCGTGCCGACCGACGCAGCTGCGTCATCGCCCTGACTCACGATCCCAAGCTCGACGACCTTGCCCTTCTCGAGGCTCTCGGTACCGAGGCGTTCTATGTGGGAGCCATCGGCAGCCGGCGCAACTGCGATGCTCGGCGGCAGCGCATGCAAGAGCACTTCGGCATCGACGACGAGATGCTCGCTCGCCTGCACGCACCGATCGGCCTCTACATCGGCAGCAAGACGCCTGCGGAGATTGCCGTGAGCGTGATGGCCGAAGTCATCGCGTTGCGCAACAACGTGCGATTGCCGGCAGAGCTGCAGGTCCGGGCAGCCAAGGAGCGMGACGATGCCAGGGCAGCTTGACGGCTCGTGGACCGGGCCGCGGGCCACTCACGAAGGACGGCTCGTGAGCCGCGACGACGGCCTCGCGGAGAGGCGGCATCGCATCGCGGTCGTGGCCGGCCGGGATCCGCACGAGCCGGGCCGCCGCACGACGTCGCTTGAGCTGCTCTACGACCTGGTGGTTGTCGTAGCGATCTTCCAGGCATCCAACGAGTTCGCGCACCTACTGGCCGAGGGACACGTCGCGACGGCAGTCGGCGCGTTCCTGTTCTCTATGTACGCGGTCCTCTGGGCGTGGGTCAACTTCTCGTGGTTCTCGTCAGCCTTCGACACCGATGATTGGCTGCACCGCGTCGCCACGATGGTGCAGATGGTCGGCGCGACGCTGGTGRCCATTGGCCTGCCCGCCGTCTTCCAGTCCATCGATGCCGGTACACATCTGGACAACCGCGTGGTCGTCAGCGGGTATGTGGTGATGCGGGCGGCGATGGTCCTGCAGTGGTTTCGCGCCGCCCGCCAGTCACCCAAGTACCGGGATGCCTGCATGGTGTACGTCTGGACCATCGTGACGGCCCAGGCCGGCTGGGTGGCGATGGCTTATGCACCCCTGACGCTGCCGCAGGGGGCCGCGGCCGGGCTGGCACTTCTGGTGCTTGAGGCGTTCGGCCCCTACTTCGCGGAGTCCCATCGAGGCGGCACGCCCTGGCATGCACACCACATCACCGAGCGCTACGGCCTGCTGGCCATCATCGCCCTGGGGGAGGGGATCTTCGGCACCGTGGCGTCACTCTCCGCAGTCGTGGGACCCGATGGCCTGTCGATGGATGCCTTCATGATTGCCGTGGCCGGCATTGGCCTCACCTTTGGGATGTGGTGGACCTACTTCCTGCTATCGGCCGGCGACATCCTGCATGCCAGGCGCGAGCGGGTCCACAAATGGGCGTTGGGCGGCATGCCGCTACTGGTCGCGATCGCCGCCACCGGCTCGGGCCTGCACGTCGCGGCCCTGGTCATTGAGCAAAAGGCCCATCTGGGAGCGACCGCCGCTGTTCTCGCGCTCACGATTCCCGTCGCGGCCTTCCTCATCTGCATCTACTGGCTGTACAGCGTGCTGTATGACGAGGTGCACCGCTTTCACATGCTGCTGTTCGCGATCACGCTGCTGGTCCTCGCCGCAGGGCCGGCCC
>NZ_JBFUMO010000086.1:0-15101 GCF_054049355.1 Roseateles sp. P5_E11
GGGTGAAATCCGTGCGCGTCGGGTAGCGGGCGTTGATCACCGTCTCGAAGTCATGGATGTGGCGCACCATTGCGGTCGTCAGCCACGGTGTCAGCGGATTGCGATGCAAGTCGAAGGACTCCCATGACGGGCTGACCCATTCCTCCAGCGTGCTCGGGAAGCGGAATCCCGCGGCCTGGCTGTGCTGCTGCAGCGTGCTGCCCTCGGTGGGCACCGGGCTGTAGATGTAGAGGATGATTTCGGTCGCCGGGCTCTGGTCTTTCAGGCGCCGGATGAAGCTGATGTCGCGGTGGATCTGCGCCCAGACCTCGGCCTCGGTGGGCCGGGGAAAGCCCAGCACGAACGAATACTCGGGAATGATGCCGAACGACAGCAGGCGGGCGGCGAACCGCAGGATCTGCTCGCCTGACTGGCGCCCACCCTTATCGACCATGGCCAGCACTTCGTCGTCGCCGCTTTCGGCGCCGAAGAAGATCATGCGGCAGCCCGCTTCGCGCATCAGCGACAACGTCTCGTCGCTGTAGCGGTCCAGCGTGTCGATGCGACCTTCGCCCCACCAGGTCACGCCCTGCCCACGCATGCGCTCGGCGAAGGCGCGCACGCGTTTCTCGGCAACAAAGAAGTTGTTGTCGGTGAATTCGATGGCATCCACGCCATGCATGTCGCGCATCTGCAGCACGTCGTCGGCGACAAGCTCGGCCGAGCGCGCCACCCAGCGGCCTTGGTAGAGCGGCACCACGGCGCAGAACGCGCACATGAACGGACAGCCCATGCTGGTGTGCATGGCATGGGTCCGGCGGCCAAGGAAGGTGCGCGGCAGATAGCGTTTGATCGGATGACGCCGGGCCAGCAGTTTCAGCGGCAGTGATGGCTGACTGTCGAGGTTCGGCAGCGGGGCCTTGCCGGTGCGCACCACTTCGCCACTCCGCTGGAAAATCAGCCCGGGGATCTGGTCGGGCGAACGGCCCGCGCACAACGCCGCCAGCAATGCCGGCAGTGAACCCTCGCCGGCCGATTGCACGACGTAGTCCACCCAGCCCGACTGAAGGACGGCCTGCGGATGGTTGGATGGAAAGTAGCCGCCCCAGATCGTGACGACCAGGGGAAAGTGCTCGCTAACCTGGCGAGTGATCGGCACCGCCTGCCGCAACTGCGGTCCAGGCATTACCGTACAGCCGAAAAAACCGAATCGCCCGGAAGCCAGCAGCCTCTCGATCACCACCCAGGGATCTGGCTCGAGGTTGCCGTCGACCAGCTCGACGTCATAGCCGTCGCCAAGCGCCGCCGCAATGTGCAGCAAGCTGTTGGGTACGCGGCCTGTGCGGGTCGCCCAGGGGTTAAACAGCAGAATGGCTGGCTTAGGCCGCAGCGTCGGGACGGCGGCGGAGGCAGCGGCACCCCCAACCGCCGGCGACGAGCCTTTGCGCCTCCCGTAGAAATGCATCGGCACACCCACCGCCGCTTGCACCTCGGGCTCGGCACTCACGCCCGCCGTCTTTGGGCCGATGACGCTAGAACATTCCATGCAGTTCGACAAAGCTTTGCCGCCGGTTGTCGATGGCGTTCTGCGGGATGCCACCAAACTTGCGATAGCCCGCGCGCAGCTGCGCGAAGGCGAAGGGCGTGTACTCGTAGACGAGGCTGTAGCGCACCTTGTTGTCGTGGGCCACACGGCGGTCAGGGTCGAGGTACTCACCGGTGAGCTTGAGGTTGTGGCCCTGCTGCACCAGCCAGTTGGCCTCCAGCAGCGTCGCGTATTGCTTGCGCTTGCCCTCGGGGTAGCCGGCGTCGCTGACCATGTCGATCTCGGCCAGCCAGGCCACCGGCCCGGTCGTCGTGCCGGCAAAGAGGCCGTAAGCCTGGCGGTTGCCTGCCGCCGACTTGACCTGCGCGGCCGCTGCGCCGACGCGGCCCCAGGGCTGCATCCAGATGGCCTGGGCCGTCGTCTGGTGGCCGTTGGAATTGCCCGTGTTGCCAGGGCCGTTGCTGCGCACGAGCTGCAGGGACCAGTCATCGCTCTCGTGCCCCAGCTCAAGGCCCTTGTCGGGCACGGTCATGCTGACCCCGCTGAGCTGGCGAACGAAGGCCAGGCTGTCCTGCAGGCGCCAGCCAAAGGGCAGGTAGAACTGGCCGGCCTTGGCATACCAGCCCAGGCCGGGCGTCTGCAGGCGCACATAGGCCTCCTGGCGCTCGGACTTGCCGGGCGCGACCTGCTGATCGAGGTAGGCGCCGAGGTAGTCCTTGATGAGCTGCACGTCGGCGTACAGGCGCACCTGCTCGGTACCGCCGACGCTGCGCGTGGGCTGGCCCGAGACGGAGGTGCGCGTCGTCGCTGTGCGCAGGTCGCCGCCCAGACGCAGGCGATCATCCAGCAGCGAGCCGTTCCAGCCCTGCAGTGCGTCGGGCAAAGCGTTGGCCGGGATGACGTTCTGCGCGAAGGTGTTGCCCACCGCATTGCGCAGGCCGCCGCCCGAGGGGTTCACATGGCAGGCCACGCATTTGAGGCCGGCGCGGATGGCGAGATAGGGCTCGGCCTTTACGGCCGAGAACAGCAGCGCGAGGGCCAGGCCGAGAAGCAGTCGTGCGGCCATCATTTCTGGGCTCCGTTGTTGATCCATTGGCGGATCAGGCCGATGGTCTGGGCATCCAGATAAGGACCACCCAGCGGCATGCGCGCACCGACGGCCTGGTGGCCTTCGAGCTTGTGGATCAGGTAGCTGTTGTCCGCATCGCCCGGCGCCACGCGCTTGAGCGCCGGCACGCCGCCGCTGGATACACCCACCAGCATCGCGAAGCTGTTGGTCGCGTCCAGCCGCAGGCCGCGGGGCGCGGCCGCGCCGGCGTGGCAGGCCGTGCAGACGGGCGTGAAGACATGCGACTGGATGGAACTGAAGCTGGCCGTCATCGGGCCGCTGGGGTCGTCGCCCTCGCCGAGCGGCCGGCCGTTGGCGTCCAGCCCTTCACCGCTGCCGCCGCCGCAACCCGCGATCAAAGCGGCTGCAGCGCCCAGCGCAGCCACCCATGGTTTCGAGATCCTCATCACTGCCCTTTCCTGGCTTCACTGCGGCGTGAGTGCCAGCGCCTGCAGCGCAGGTTCAAGGCAAGCTAGGGATTCAGAACGCGGTCGTCAGGCCGAGCACCAGCGCGCGCCGGCGTGTCGCGTCCGTCCAGGTGTAGGGGCCGCCGCGGCCGGCTGCTGTCCAGGCAAGCTGCAGATCGCTGCTCGCGCCGAGTTGCCAGGACGCACCCAGGCGCAGGTCCGCACGCGTCGCGCCATGCGGCTCGGCATAGGGCGAGGCCCGGCCGCCGCGGCCGTGCAGCAGGCCGACATGCCCCAAGGCCGCCACGCCCCGCGCCAATGGCCAGCGCAGGTTGAATTCGGCATAGACGCTGCGCTGGCCGATGCCGTAGTAGTCGGGCGAGACATAGGCGCGCAGGTTCCAACGCTCCCCCAGCAGCCCGGCATAGACCTCCTGGTAGTCGTAGCGCGACACGTTCTCGTAGGCATGCGCGACGATGCCGGCCTCGCCGTCCAGGCCCGGCGCCAGGCCGAAGACCCGGCCGCCATAGAGCTGCAGCGCGGCGCCACGCCGCTGGGAAAAGCGAGCATGCGCCAGCTGTGCCCCGCCATACCAGCCAGCCTCGCCGTCCCAGGCCAGGCCAAGCTGGGCGCTGGGACGGTTGGCGCTGTACGACATGCCGCGCTCCCGCGCATCCGTCTGCAGCGACAGCGTGCCGCCCACGTCGGCCCAGGCTGCGCCCGCGCCGGCCAGCAGCGTGGCGACCAGCGTCGTCAGTCGGGCCAGGTGCGCGGGGGGAAGCATCAATCGGCAGTTTGCCCCAGCATCTTGCAGGTTGGGCCGCGAGTACCGGCGTGGCGGGCCAGTGTCGCGCAGCTGTCGATGCGGCCCTGGGCGGTGTTGACCAGCGCCGTCTTCAGCGCCAGGGTGCCGCGTGTGCCGTCGAGCTCGCGCACCAGGGCGAGCAGGCCGGTCGCATGCGCGGCCGCGAAGGACGATCCCGATACCAACGACCAGCCACCGCCCACGGCCGTGCTGGGCACGTCACGCCCCGGCGCGATCACGGCGCCTGCGGGCAGTGGCGGCGCGAGGCCGACGACGAGCACGCCGGGATGGTTGGCCGGAAAGGGCCCGTTCTCGCTCGGCATCGCCGCGACCACGGTGGCGCCGCGCGCCTGGGCCTGGTCCAGCAGCAGCGCGAGCAGGCGGTCGTCCGGCCCGCCGAGGCTCATGTTGATGATGTGGGCACCCTGCTGGATGGCCGCGTACAAGGCCTTGGCCAGGCCCAGGCTCGTGCACAGCGTCTGGGTGCCTGCCGCCTGCCAGCAGGCACGCAGGGCCAGCAACCGGGCCTGGGGCGCGATGCCGGCGATGCCYAGGCCGTTGTCGGCCCGCGCCGCGATGATGCCGGCCACGGCCGTGCCATGGCCCTCGGCCGGCAGTGCCTTGTCGTCGACGAAGTTCTCGTTGAGGGCGACCTGGCCGGCGRGGTCGGGGTGGTTGGCCTCCACGCCGCTGTCGACGATGGCCACGCGCACGCCGCGGCCGGTAGCCAACTGGTGCAACTCGGCCAGATGCCACTGGCGTGCAGCCGGCTGGGCCTGGTAGAGCGGCTCCTGCTGGCTGCCCTGGGCGCGGTAGAGGCTGACGGGCTGGGCCCAGGCGACGCGCTTGTCTTCGGCCACGGCCTCGGCGACCTTGATCGGGCTGCGCGTGTCGCCCTCGGGCAGGCGCATGACGAAGCAGTCCACGCCGGCCAGCGGCATGGCCCATTCGCTGCGCATCTCCAGCTTGTGGGCCTGGGCCAGCGACTGGGCGACCTGCTGGCGCGACTGCCGGCCCACGCCCTCGCCGTAGGTGCCTGCATAGCTGCCGTCGGGCCGGTAATGGGCCTTGGGCAGCTGCAGCATGACGAGGACCTGGCGCTGGGCCTCCTCGGCCTGGGAATGGGCGCCACTGCCGGTCAGGCAGCAGGCCAGCAGCACCAGCAAGCGCAGCCAAAGTCTCATTGGGCCGGCCCCGGTTGCAGCGGCTCGGCCAGGGCGACGATGGGAGCCGTGCGCAGGGCGGCGAGGCCCCGGGCGTCGACACGCAGCAGCCAGGCGCCGGTCTCCGTGGGGCCGGCRACGACGCCGGCGCCCTGGGCCTGCAGCAGTTCCCGCACCGCCTTCTCGGTGGTGCCGGGCTTGAACATCACCAAGGCATCCGCCACGACCGGCACGCTGCCGCTGGCGGACAGGCCCTGGTAGGTCGGCCCGTCGGGGCGCGGCGCCAGCACCAGGGCCAGCAACAACGCGACGGCCGCACCTTGCAGGCCCAGGGCCCAGGGCATCCAACGCGCCGCACGGGCAGGTTTTGGCTTGGCAAGCTGCATCAGCGCATGCATCTTCGCCAGCCCCGCCTCGACGTCACCGCCCTGCAGCGGCGTACCGGCCACGTTCAGCAGCGTCTGCATGGGCTGCTCGGCTGCCAGCTCGTTGCGGCAGGCGGTGCAATGCAGCAGATGGCGTTGCACCTGGCCGGTCTCGTCCTCGCCCAGCTGGCCGCGCGCATACCAGGGCAGCAGCGCCTGCACGGCGGCATGCTCGTCATGTTCCATCGGAATCACCACACTCATCACAGTTCTCCTTGCTCCAGCCCGGCGAGATCGTCGAGCAGGAGGCGCAGCCGGCGCCGGGCATAAAACATCCGTGTCTTGACGGTCTCGGGCGGGCAGCCGACGACATCGGCGATCTCGGCATAGGCCATGTCATGGAAATAGCACAGCTCCACGACTGCGCGGTGCTCCGGCGACAACTCGGCCATCGCTGCGCGCAGCCGGCCGCGCAGCTGCTCCAGCCCCAGGCGCTGCTCGGGTCCTGGCCCTGGGTCGGTCGGCTCCTCGACGCTGTCGCCGTCCACCGGCAGGTCCTGGCGGCTGAGCGCCTTCAGGGCCTTGCGGTAGGCGATGCCGAAGATCCAGGTCGACAGCTTGCTGCGCCCGTCGAAGCTGTCGGCGCGCTGCCAGACGACCATCAGGGTGTCGTTCAGCACCTCCTCGATGGCTTCCGGCTGGCGCATCAGATGCGACAGAAAGCGCCACAGCCGGGGGTGGTAAACCCGATAGAGGGCGTCGAATTCCGCCCGCTGCCCGCGCTTGATGCCCTCCARCAAGGCCAGTTCCAGCACCTCGGCCGCCGGCCCGCGGGCAGAAGCAGCCGGGGCCGACGGGGCGTCATCGCGCTTTTTCCTGATGCTGGGCCACTTCAACATGCTCGCCACACGGGGTTCCATTGCGTATGAGTCCCGGCTCGGTGCCAGGAGGTTCAAAGCGATGGTAGCGAGCCCCCGGCTCAGGGGGCTAGGCCAGGCCGGCCAACGTCATCTCATGCAGCCAGTGCGATTCGGCAAAGCCCTTGGTGTCATAGAGCTTCTTCAGGCGCACGGTGGGCACGGGCAGCTTGCAGGCGGCCGCGGTGAAGTTCTGCTCGCCCTTGCCTTCCTTCCAGGCCGACTGCCAGACCGTCGCCAGCGTGACGGCGCCGTCGGCCATGCGGTTCATGGTGCGCTCGCCCAGTGCGGCCCACATCGCCGCCGACTGGCCACGGCCATGCACCCGGCGGTAGACCTCGAGCACCTCCTCGGGCGGCAACTCCTCGATGGTGCGGCGCATCAGCTGCACGACGGCGTCCGCCGCCGCCATGGGGCCCGTGAACAACGGGCGCTTCACCGCCGCACCCACGCGCTGCTTGACGCCGACCACCACCTCGTCGGCGGCCTGGTTCAGCATGTCGTCCTCGTAGACGGCATGCACCTTGTCGTCGTCGGCGTCGTCCGGCTGGCCATGGTGCAGCTGCGAGACATGCAGGGGCTGGCAGGCGTCGCCAATGTAGTGGGCCAGCACGCCGGCGGCACAGACGTAGGCGTCGAGCTGCTTGGCGGCAGCGGCCTGCACCATGACCTTGTAGAGCTCGGCAACGCGAAACGGCAGCGCGCCACGGTGCGCGGGTTTGCGGGCGGGGTCGATGCTGCTGTAGAACTGGTCCCACACCTGCGGGTCGCGCGACGCCGGGTCCTGCTGCCAGAGCTGGATCAGCGTCCTGCCCTGGAAGGCGGGCCCGCGGCCGGGCTCGTCCATGTCAGCGAAGTGGTTGGCCTTGTCCTTGCCTCGGGTGCTGCGCCAGACCAGGTCGGGCACATCGGCCAGAGCGATGAATTTCGATGTCTGCGTGGCGCCGGGCAGCTTGCCAGCGGTGATGTCCTCGTCGCTGACGCCGATGGCCGTCGCATTGGCCTTGAAGACGGCCTTGGCCTTGGCCGTCTGCAGCGCGAAGCAGGCGGCATAGCCGATGTTGTAGTGGCCGACCTTGCCCCAGTAGCGGCTCTGGCCGCTGCGCCAGTCCTCGACGAGCTCGACATTCAGCGCCTTGCACAGCGAACTGAAGCCGGTGGCCAGCGCGAACTCGGTGGCGCGGTTCGAATGCAGGGCGCCGAAGCCATGGCCGCCCCATTGCACGGCCAGCGGCCGGAAGTTCACCGGCGCAGGGGCGCCCTGGTCCTTGGCGGCGCGGTCGGCCACCTCGTCCCAGAACCACACGGCACCGGAGTCGCCCGGGCGCGTCTGCACGGTCTGGCCCGGCCGGCGCGGGCCGATGAGGAATTCCGCCAGCGCATCCACGCCGCCCACGCTGGCATGGCGGTAGAACAGCCCATGCACGCAGCCCTCGGTGCGGATGCCACCCGGCAGCTCCGTGAACAGCGGGCAGCCGATCAGGTTGAGGCTCATCTTGTCGGAGCTCAGGTCGATGACGGGGCCGAAACCGCCGACGCCCAGGTACTGGGAATTGGTCGAGCCGATGCTGTCGAGTTTGACGAGGGCGGCGTCCAGCGTCAGCCGGGTATCGCGGCCGGCAAAGCCGGGGTAGATGTCGGCCAGCGGCAGCGCGTCGACGCTGCGCGACGTGATGTGCCCAATGCCGACCTTCTTGCCACGCGGCAGCGCAAAGACCGGCGCGCCGGGCTCGGTGCCCGAGGTCACGTGGCGGCTGACGAGGGCGAAGGCGCAGGCGCCGTCCTCGACGATGGCCGACGCCACGCCCATGCGGGTCGCACCCTGGTCGGCCACATGAACCTGGAAATTGGGGCCGAACTTGTCCGCGGCATAAAGGGCCGTGTCGGCCGGCGGCAGGTTGGCCACGCGCCGCTGCACGAGCACGGGGCAGGTGCGCACCTGGCGGCCGTCGGGCAGGTAGAGCACCGGCGGCACCGCCAGCTCGGGGTGGCGGGACAGCGTCTTGCGGTCCAGCCATTCGGTGACGAAGACCAGCACGCAGGGCCAGGACCAGGGCCGGAAATTGCTGTTGTCCAGCGTGCGGGGGCCGAGCTCCTTGCCGGTCTGTTCGGCATGCTCGTCGGCGTAGTTGGGGTCGTCCAGCCGGATGCGGTAGCGGCCCATGGCCGTGCCGATGACGGTGGGCAGGTTGGCGATGTGGACGTGGTACTGGTCGCGCGCCTCGAGCAGGTCGCGCACGCTCAGGGTGCGCGGGTCGGCGCGGCGGATGAAGCGGTCCATAGGGTCTTTCGCAGGGCGGATCAACGGCCGGACGCTATCAAGCCCCGGCCCCCGCCGCCTCATCAAGCCTTGGGAGGCGCTATCGTTGCACCATGAGCGAAGCCGGCGCCCTGCCCCTGGACACCCTGACCTCGGCCTGGGCCGGCGGCGCATCCGACGCCGAGCCGCAGTTGCAGTCCGGCGGTGGCGAGACCGGCAGCGGCCGTGAATGGCGGGTCAGCGGTGACTGGACGGTGCTGGCCCTGCGCGAGCGCTATGTGGAATTCCGCCAGCGCGTGGCCGCCGCCGTCACCGAGACCCCCGATGCGCTGTGGGACCTGCGTGCCCTGGGGCGGCTGGACACCGCCGGCGCATTGACGCTGTGGCAGGGCTGGGGCCGCAAGCCGCCGCGGCGGCTGCTGTGGCTGCCCGAGCATGTGACGCTGTTCTCRCAGTTCATGCAGCCCGGCGCCTTCCCGAAGCGCAAGCGCAGCCTCGGCCCCGGGCTGGAACTGGCCAGCTTGAAGACCCTGGCCTTCGCCCGCCATGGCGTCGACATCGTCGCCCTCATCGGCCGCCTGCTGCTGGACTTCGTGCAGATGCTGCGCCACCCCTCGCTGATCGGCTGGCGCGAGATCTCGGCCAATGTCTACCGCACCGGTGCCCAGGCGCTGCCGATCACCGCCCTGGTGGGCTTTCTCGTCGGGCTGACGCTGTCCTATCTGATCTCCCGCCAGCTGAAGGCCTATGGCGCCGACATCTTCGTCATCAACATCCTCGGCCTGGCGGTACTGCGCGAACTGGGGCCGCTGCTGGCGGCCATCATCGTGGCCGGCCGCTCGGGCTCGGCGATGACGGCGCAGATCGGCGTCATGCGAGTCACGCAGGAGCTGGACGCGCTGTCGGTCATGGGCATCTCGCACACCGTGCGCCTGGTGGCGCCCAAGGTCATCGCGCTGGCCATCTCGCTACCGCTGGTGGCTCTGTGGACAAGCGGGCTGATGCTACTGGGTGGCATGACGGCGGCCAGCGCCCAGCTCAAGCTCGACCCGATGCAGTTCGTGCACATCCTGCCCAGCGTCGTCGAGCCCGTCAACCTGTGGCTGGGCTGGATCAAGTCCATCCTGTTCGGTGGGCTCATCGCGCTGCTGGCCTGCCATTTCGGGCTGCGCGTGAAGCCCAATACCGAGAGCCTGGGCCAGAGCGTCACGCAGTCGGTGGTCACGGCCATCACGCTGGTCATCGTCGTTGACGCGGTGTTCGCGGTTCTCTTCTCCAACCTCGGGGTCTGAAATGAACGATCCGGAACCCATCATCGAAGTCGAGAACGTGACCACGGCCTATGGCGGCCATGTCATCCATCGCAACCTCAACCTGACCGTGCACCGCGGCGAGGTGGTGGCGCTGATCGGCGGCTCGGGCTCGGGCAAGACGACGCTGCTGCGCCTGCTGCTCGGCCTGGAAGTGCCCCAGGCCGGCACGGTGAAGATCTTCGGCCACCCGCTGGGCCGCTGCGCGGTGCGCGACCTGGAGTGCGTGCGCTACCGCTGGGGCGTGCTGTTCCAGGCCGGCGCGCTGTTCTCGGCGCTGAGCGTGTATGACAACGTCGCCCTGCCGCTGCGCGAGCTCAAGAGCGTGCCGGCCGACCTCGTCAAGCCGCTGGTCATGCTGAAACTGGCCCAGGTCGGCCTCAAGCCCGAGGACGCGTTGAAGCGCCCGGCCGAGCTGTCGGGCGGCATGGTCAAGCGCGTGTCGCTGGCGCGGGCGCTGATCCTCGACCCGCAGTTGCTGTTCCTGGACGAACCCACCGCCGGCCTGGACCCCGACAGCGCCAAGCAGTTCGTCAAGCTGCTGCGGCGCCTGCGCCAGGAGCTGGGCCTGACCGTCGTCATGGTCACGCACGACGTCGACACCCTGTTCGCCGTCGTCGACCGCGTTGCCGTGCTGGCCGACCAGCACATCATCGCCAGCGGCCCGCTGTCCGAAGTGGCGCGCCTGCCCCATTCCTTTGTGCGCAACTTCTTCCTCGGCCATGTCGAGCGCTGCGCCGAGGAGGATGTGCGGCGCTTCCGCCTCAGCCTGGACGACACGAGCGATGACGGCGGCGTGCCGGCCGTGCTGCGTGAAGACGCTAACGTCTGAACTTATGGAAAACAAAGCCCACGCCCTGGCCGCCGGCCTCTTTCTGCTGCTGCTCGGCCTCATGCTGGCAGGCAGCGTCGCCTGGTTCCAAGGCGACCGCACCGAGCGCGTGCGTTACACCGTCGTCGCCCGCAGCGGCGTGCCCGGCTTGAACCTGAAGGCGCCGGTCAAGTTGCGCGGTGTCGAGGTGGGCTACGTCGAGACGATTGGCTTCGACCCGGTCGACCCGCGCCAGATCCTCGTCGGCATCGCCGTCGATGCGGCCGCGCCCGTGTCGACCCAAACCTATGCCCAGCTCGGCCTGCAGGGCGTGACCGGCCTGTCCTTTGTCGGCCTGGAGGAGGCCGATACCAAGGGAACCCTGCAGCGCGCCGCACCCGGCACCCGCCTCGCGCTACGGCCGACGCTGCTGGATCGCCTGGCCGAGAGCGGCCCGGGCCTGGTGACCGGCTTTGCCGAGACGGCCACCCGGCTCAACGCCCTGCTCAGCGACGACAACCGCATCCAGCTCGGCAAGACGCTCGCCGAGCTGCAACAGGCCGCCGGCGACACCAGCAAGCTGATGGCTGCCCTGCAGCCCAGCGCCCGCGAACTGCCGGCGTTGCTGAAGGACTCCGACGCCACCGCCAAGCGCGCTCAAGCCGCGCTGACCCGCATCGAGGCGCTCGCCGCCGATGGCCAGTTGCTCGCCCAGGATCTGAAGGCCCGCGCCAAGGCGCTGGACCAACTGGAGGCCGCCGCCGCCCAGGTGCAGGCCACCAGCCGCAGCCTCGAACTCGCGCTGGTGGGCGACACGCCGCCGCGCAACCGGCCTGTGCTGGCCGACGTGTCGGCCGCCAGCCGCAGCATCGAGCGCGCCGCCAACGACCTCGGTGACCAGCCGCAGAGCCTGCTGTTCGGCCGCAGCGCGCGGCCGCCCGGGCCCGGCGAGACGGGTTTTGCCGAACGGCTGAAGAAATGAAAACAGCATCGATCCTGCTGGCCGTCGCGCTGGCCTTGAGTGCCTGCTCCCTCGCACCGACGGCGGCACCCCGGGCCGTCTACGACCTCGGCCCCGCGCCTGCGGCGGCCGCCAGTGGTGGTGCGCTGGCCTGGCGCGTGGCCGATGTGACGGCGCCGCCCTGGCTGTCGGGCGACGGCATTGCCTATCGCCTCAGCTTCCAGCAGGCCCAGCGCCTGGAGCATTACCGCGACAGTTTCTGGGCCGCACCGCCCGCGGCCCTGCTGACGCAGCGGCTGCGCGAACAACTCGTCACGCCACCCGCCTGCGCTGGCCGGCCGGCGGCGCTGCTGGCCATCAACCTGGACGAGTTCGAGCAGGTGTTCGCCAGCCCGGCCAGCAGCCAGGTCGTGCTGCGCCTGCATGCGACGCTGTGGCCCGCCGGCGCCACCAGCCCGCCAGTGCAACGCCACTGGCGCATCGAACGCGCCGCCGCTACACCCGACGCACCCGGCGCCGTGCGCGCCATGGCCCAGGCGGTGGACGAAATGCTGCCGCAACTGGCCGACTGGCTGGCGGCATCCGCCTGCCGCTGAATCCGGCACGGGCTGCGAGTCCAGGCCTTACCGGGCGGTCGATGGGCCAGCGCGGCGGCGCTGCAAGCGGACCAGCACCAGCAGGCCGGCGCCGGCCATCATCCAGCTCGACGGCTCGGGCACGGCCGCCGCCGTCATGAACTGGCCCGAGGCCGAGCTCGTCATCACGCCGTCGGGCAGGGTCCAGTTGAAGTGCAGGGTGTTGCCGAAGTCGGCGCTGGTGTTGGGGCTGCCGGCATAGGGCAGCGCCACGGCCGAGGTGTGGAGCTCGGCATAGATGAAGACCTTGCTGTTGCCCAGGGGGATGGCCAGCTCATCGCCCAGGACCGTCGTGCCGGATTTCAGCTGCATGGCCGGGGCGTAGTCGTTCAGGTGATCGAAGAAGTCGGCCTTGGGGTCGCCGACATAGAAGCGCGCCCAGGCCTGCGCATATCCGCCGGGTGTCAGCGTGCCGTCGATGCTGACGGTGAGGTTGGCCAGGCCGAGGTTCTGGCCGTTGTGGAAGGCCACCGTGTCCCAGAAACGGGCCAACGATTCGGCGCCCGTCTGGGCATGGCAGCCCGGGCATGGTATGGCGCTGGAGGCCGCGTGCAGCGTGCCGTCGCTCAAGGCAGCCATGCCCCAGGCATAGGAGTACTTGTAATACGACGGCGTGTTGGCCATGGCCGAGAAGCTGCCTTCGCCGCCGCTGCGGTTGCCGCCCGTCGTGCCGGCATAGCTGCCGTAGTTGGGCGTCGCGGCTTGCGCGGTGAAGGTCAGCAGGGTGGCGCTGGCCAGGGCCAGCGCGAGAGTCATCGAGGTCTTGTTCATGGTGGTCTCAAGTTCAGACATTCAGGGGTTGGGTGTTCATCAGTGCCCGCGCGCGGGCGGCGATCTGTTCGGGCCGGGGCACGGCGGCCTGCTCCAGCGGCCAGCTGGCCAGCGCCGGGGCGTCGGGACCGGTCAGGCGCCGGGGCGCGACCTTCAGTTCGGCAAAGGCCTCTTCGGCGACGACGGCGCACAGCTCGGCCGCCAGGCCGCACAGGCCGCTGGCCTCGGTCACGCACAGCAGGCGGCCGGTCTTGCGCACCGAGGCCAGCACGGTGGCCGTGTCCAGCGGCTTGAGACTGCGCAGGTCGATGACCTCGGCCTCCACGCCATCCGCCTGCAAGGCCTGCGCAGCGGTGAGGCAATGGCCGACGGTCTTGCCGTAGCCCACCAGCGTCAGCGCGTCGCCGCGCCGGCGCACCGCGGCGCGCCCGGGCAGCAGCAGTTCGTCGCCATTCACGTCGCCCGGCGCATGGGCCAGGCCGATGTCGCTGAACAGCAGGCTGGGCAGGGGCTGACGCAAGGCACCGGTCAGCAGCCCGGCGCTGTCGCCCGGCGTGCTGGGCATCAACACCTGCAGGCCGGGCACGTGGGCGAACAGCGCCTCCAGGTTGTGGTTGTGCTGGCCGCCGATGGACCAACCGGCACCGGTCTGGGCCAGCACCACCATCGGGAACTCGAACTGCCCCCCGCTCAGCGCCCCGAGCTTGCCGGCGCTGTTGACCAACGCGTCCATGGCGAGCATCAGGAAGGGCGAGAACAGCAGGTCCACGACGGGGCGCAGGCCCATGGCCGCGGCGCCCACGGCACAGCCGACGATGCTGGCCTCGGCCAGCGGCGTGTTGCGCACGCGCTCGGCACCGAAGGCGGCCAGCAGTTCTGGGTTCTTGGTGGCCACGCCCTCGCCGATGAAGATGACGCGCTCGTCGGCCGCCATCGCGCGGCGCAGCGCTGCCATCAGCGCTTGCTGGGAAGTCATTGTTTGCATCTCTCGTGCTCCTTCAGGCCAGTTGGGGCCAGGGGGCCGCAAGCGCGGCGGCATGGGCCTGCTCGATGGCGCCACGCACCCCGGCCTCGCGGCGGGCCAGGTCATCGGCACTCAACATCAGCCGTTCGGCCTGGCGTTGGATGGGGTCGCGCTTGAGCCACTGGGCATGCTCGGTGGCACAGACATAGGCCTGGTCGTCGGGCTCAAAGTGGCCGCGTTGGCGGTAGGTCGTCAGCTCGAGCAGGCGCGGGCGGCCGCTGTCGCGGATGGCGGCCACGGCCTGCACGGCGGCGGCGTGAACGGCCTCGACGTCATTGCCGTCCACCACCTCGGCCACCAGGCCAWGGCCCTGCACCCAGTCGGCCACGTGCTCGCCGGGCATGGTCTCGCGGCGGTGCACATAGGCCTGCCACTGGTTGTTCTCGCAGACGAAGAGAATCGGCAGGCGCCAGGTCGCGGCCAGGTTGATGGCCTCGTGGAAGATGCCCTGGCAGGCCGCGCCGTCGCCGAAGAACACGGCTGTGATGCCCTCGGGCTGGGCGCCGAGCTTCTGAGCCAGCGCCACGCCCGGCGCCAGCGACAGCCCACCGCCGACGATGGTGGACGTCAGCACCACACCCAGTGCCTTGACCGAGATGTGCAGCGAGCCCGAGTGGCCACCGCAATAGCCGCTGGCGCGGCCCAGCACCTCGGCGAACAGGCGCTCGGGGTCGGCGCCGCGCGCCAGCAGGTGGCCGGCGCTGCGATGGTTGGTGAGCAGCTTGTCCTGCGGGCCCAGGGCGGCGACGACACCGGCGGCGCAGGCCTCCTGGCCGACCGATGTGCAGGTGCCGGGGTTGCTGGGCGAGGCGGCGGCGATGAGCTGCTGCTCGTAGGCGCGGATCAACAGCATGGCGTCCAGGCGGGAGGACAYGGTCGAGGCGGTGGCGGCGTTCCCAACGGGTGCTGCCGGCAGTTCGCGCGGCGTGGGAAGGGTGTTCGTACTCATGTCGGTCTTTCTCAGTTCAGCAATGCGGCAAGGCGCGACAGATCCAGCGCGGCGACGGCGTCGCGCATCGGGGTCGCATAGGCGGGGTTG
>NZ_JBFUMO010000087.1:0-15067 GCF_054049355.1 Roseateles sp. P5_E11
CGCGGTCTACGTTGTGGGCGTCAGCAACGGTGTCTGGGGCGTGCATCGCTCTGATGACGGCGGCGCCACCTGGACGCGCTTCAACGACGACGCGAACCAGTTCGGCGGCATCGGCGTGATGGCGGCCGACCAAGCCATCTACGGCCGGATCTACATCAGCGGCACCGGCCGCGGAATGCTTTACAGCAACTGAACCTCGCGCCCTTCCTCATTCCGCATCGCTCATGAACAAGACGAACTCGACAGCCACCACCTCGCTCGATGAACCGGCCCGCCGCAGCTTCGTGCGCACCGTGGCAAGCGCCGGGCTGGCCGCCATGGCCGGCGGGTCGGCGGCAGCTGCCGCTGGCCCCTCTGCCAAGGCCTCGGCCACCGGCGGCGCCCCCGAGCCCGGCTTGCCCTTCCACGCCTGGGCCCCCACGCCGCCCATGGGCTGGAACAGCTGGGACGCCTTCGGTGCCAGCGTCACCGAAGCGGAGTACCTGGACAACGCGCGCATCCTGGCCGAGCGCTTCCTGCCCTTCGGCTACGACACCGCCACCGTCGACATCCAGTGGTACGAGGCGGGCGCCACGTCGGGGTGGTACCGGGACTTCGCGCCGCTGGTGCTGGACGCCCACGGCCGCCCGCAGCCCGCGCCCAACCGCTTCCCCAGCGCCGCCGGTGGCCGCGGCTTCGCGCCGCTCGCCGCCAAGGTGCACGCCATGGGCCTGCGCTTCGGCGTGCACATCATGCGTGGCATCCCGCGCCAGGCGGTCGGGCTGGAACTGCCCATCGCCGGCAGCAAGTACCGCTGCAACGAAGTCGCCGATTCCCACTCCACCTGCGCCTGGAACACCGACATGTGCGGCGTCAAGCCCGAGCATCCCGGCGCCTTCGAGTGGTACCGCGCCTGGTTCGCCCAGCTGGCCGAGTGGGGCGTGGACTTCGTCAAGGTCGACGACATCGCTGCGCCCAACTATCACGCCAAGGAAGTGGAGCTGATCCGCCGCGCCATCGACGCCACCGGTCGGCCCATGGTGCTGAGCCTGTCGCCCGGCCCGGCGCACCTGGATCAATCGGCCCACCTGCAGGCGCACGCCAACCAATGGCGCGTGTGCAACGACTTCTGGGACACCTGGCCCCAGTTGCGCGACAACCTCGTGAACCTCGTCAAGTGGGCGCCCCACGCCCGCGCGGGCGCCTGGCCCGATGCCGACATGCTGCCCGTCGGCAAGATCGGCCTGCGCAACTACGACGAGAAAGGCCGTGGCGAGCGCGATACCGGCTTCAGCCGTGACGAGCAGCTGTTGATGCTCACGGCCTGGACCTGCGCGCGCAGCCCGCTGATCCTCGGCAACGACCTGCGCCGCCTCGACGACTGGACGCTGCGCCTGGTCACCAACCCCGAGGTGCTGGCGCTGCTGCGCGTGCCCGGGGCACGCGAGTGGCACTCGGTGGCCCAGGGCCATCGCTTCGTCTGCAACGGCCCGCAGGGCACCTGGGCAGCGTGGTTGAACACTGGCGACGCGCCTTGGCAGGTGCCGCTGCCTGCGTGGCTGCCCGACGCCAGCCGCGACTGCTGGGCACGCGCCGACCTCCCCGCAGGCACCCGCGTGCTGACCGTGCCGCCGCATGGGGCGCGCCTCGTGCGTTGCGCCTGATGGGTATCGCTGATCCCGATCATGAAACTGAAAAAGACTCTGATTGCCTGCTCGCTGGCCCTGGCCGCGCTCAACCCCGCCTTCGCCCAGAGCGCCGAAGGCCACCCCGACTGGCCCGGGGCCGGCCAGCTGTTCGCGGGCGTGAACTACCAGCCCGTGGACCGCACGCTGGCGCAGGTCAAGCGCGACGTTGCGCTGATGAAGCAATCCGGCTTCAAGGTCGTCCGCATGGGTGACCTGGCCTGGGACTACTTCGAACCCGAGGAAGGCAAGTTCGACTTCAAGCATTTCGACGCCGTGATGGCCGAGGTGCACGCCGCCGGCATCAAGGTCATCCTCGACATCCCGGGGCAGCCGGCGCCGATGTGGCTGCACCACAAATACCCCGGTGTCGACATCACCAACCAGGCCGGCACCCGCCTGGCGCCGGCCGAGCGCTACATGGACAACATCGGCGACCCGGACTACCGGCGCCTGGCCACGCGCATGGCCGACACGCTCATCAAGCGCTACGCCAAGCATCCGGCCCTGCTGGCCGTGGGCTATGACAACGAGATCGGCAACGGCTACATCTCCTATTCCGAGGCTGACCGCAAGCGCTTCGTCGAATGGCTGAAGAAGCGCTACGGCAGCATCGACGCGCTGAACAAGGCCTGGGCCACGCAGCGCTGGTCGCGTCGCATCGGCAAGTGGGAAGAAGTGCGGCTGCCCTATGCCGACGGTCCGGGCCCCGCCGAGCGTTATCTGGACCTGCGCCGTTTCTGGTCCGACCTGACCATCGCCGTTCTCGACGACCGGGAGGCCGTGCGCCGCAAGAACACGCCCGACAAGCCGACGCTGTCGAACTACTGGAGCTGGTCGGGCCGCAAGGGCTTCGACTACCACGGCAGCTATCGCCAGCACACCACCTATGGCGCCATGGGCTTCTATGCCGGCGAACCGATCTACGGCGGATGGCAGGCGGCCCTCATCAGGGCGGGCATGACGACGCCGACCTGGTTCAACGAGTTCACCGCCGGCGGCCCAGGCTCCTACGGCAGCAAGGGCTGGTCGCGCATGTGGGCCCACTTCGTGCTGCTGATGGGCGGCCAGGCCGCGCTGGCCTGGACCTTCAACAGCCATCTCGGCGGCGAGGAGCAGGCGCTGATGGGCCTGCTCGACCATGACGACCGCCCCTCGTGGAAGCTGGCCGAATGGGCCCGCATCGCCGGCGACTACGCCAAGCTGGAGAAACTGGGCTTCCCGCGCCGCGTCGAGCCCAAAGTGGCCATCGCCTACTCCTTCGACAACGTCGCGGCCCACAGTGCCAATGGCCCGGCCAACAGCTCCCGCGACTACCTGAAGACGTCCTATCAGAAGCAGGCCCTCGGTGCCTTCGAGCCGCTGCTGAAGGACAACATCGACGTCGCGGCCATCAAGCTCTCCTACGAAGACCTGAGCCGCTACCGCCTCATCATCCTGCCCGGCATGTACCTGCTGGACAAAGCCTCCACCGAGGCGGTGCGCAAGTTCGTCACCGACGGCGGCACCGTGATCATGACGGCGCAGTCGGCCAAGGTGAACGAGCACAACCAGTGGCACGGGACGCCGTTGCCCGGCGGCCTGACCGACGTCTTCGGCCTGCGCACCAACGAGTACTACAGCGTCGCCGGCACGCTGAAGATCGGCGACGAGGAGGTCAAGGGCACGATCGAGCATTACGAGGTGCTGGAGCCCTCCACCGCCGACGTGCTGAGCCGCTTCAGCAACCTGGAGGGCAGGCCGCCGGCCATCACTGTCAACAGGTTCGGCAAGGGCCGCGCGATCTACCTCGCCACACCGGCGCAGCCCCAGATCATGCGGCCGCTGCTGCGCTCGCTCTACGCGAGCCTCGGCATCGAGCCGGGTCCGAAGACGCCCGACGGCGTGTTCGCGCGCGAGGTCGAAGGACGTGTGCTGTACGTCAACGCCAACTGGCACCCGATGGAGGTGCCGATCGCCGGCGCGATGAAGGGGGTGCTCGGTGACCAGCGCTGGGAAGGCAGCCTGAAGCTGGCGCCGCTCGGCGTGGAGCTGCTGGAACCCCTGAACTGAAGGATGACAGGCACTTCGCCCAGTTGTTGCACCGACTGAACGTCGGCAAGACCGGTCGCTCTCCTCGGGGACGGCCCGCAACATCCCGGTTCGTGCGCCGCCGGATGCCGTGCAAGCGGAATTGATATTTGAGATGAAGCCCCGAAAGACGAGAACAACGCGATGAGAACGATAGCCCTCCCCCTGCTGCTTGGCCTGCTGGCTGCCACCGCGCACGCCGAGGTGCGCCTGGCCCAAGTGTTCAGCGACCACATGGTGCTGCAGCGCGACCGACCGCTGAACGTGTGGGGTCAGGCCACACCAGGCCAGACGCTGAGCATCGACCTCGGCGGCCGCAGCGGCACGGCCCGCGCAGGCGCCGACGGCCGCTGGCGCGTGCAGCTAGCGCCTCTGCCGGCCGGCGGCCCGCACCGCCTGGTCGTCAAGGGCGACGGGACCGCAGCGCTGAACGACGTGCTGATCGGCGACGTCTGGCTGCTCGGCGGCCAGTCGAACATGGAGTGGCCGCTGGCGCAGACCGACACCGGCCCACAGGAAGTGGCCTCACCGCAGAACGCGCAGCTGCGCCACCTGCGCGTGCCGCTGCGCGCCAGCGTGCAACCCGAAGCCAACATCGCGCCAGCGCCCTGGGTCGTTGCCGAGCCCGGCCGCGTGGCCGAGTTCAGCGCCGTCGGCTACCACTTCGCGCGCGAGATGCAGGCGGTGCAGGGCGTGCCCATCGGCCTGATCAACACGGCCTGGGGCGGCTCCATGCTGGAGACCTGGATGAGCCGCGACGCGGCGCTGCGCGACCCTGACCTCGCACCCGCGGTGCACGCCTTGCCGGCCGACAACGCTGCCTTCACTGCAGCATTGGGCCAGCGCATGCTGCCCCGCATCGCCGCCTGGCAGAAGGGTCTTCCGCTGGAGGGCGTGGACGCCTCGGGCTGGTCTGCCGCTGCCGACATCGACGCCGACTGGCCCACACTGAAGGCGCCCGGCAACTGGGAAGGCCAGGGCCTGGCCGACGTCGACGGCGTCGTCTGGATGCGCAAGCGCATTGAGCTGAAGCCTGCCCAGGCCGCCGGAGCCGCTGAGCTGCACCTGGCCAAGGTGGACGACTGCGACGAGGTCTGGGTCAATGGCCAGAAGATTGGCGGCCAGTGCGGCTGGGAGCAGGCGCGCCACTACACGCTGCCAGCGGGCGTGCTGCGCGCGGGCGCCAACTGGATCGCCGTGCGGGTGACCGACACCGGCGGCGGCGGCGGCATCGATGGCGACGCTGCCAATCTGCGCCTGGACACGGCGGCCGGCACCGTGTCGCTCGCCGGCCCCTGGCGGGCACGCGTCGAGAAGCTCGTGGCGGCTGGCGGCCCGGTGGCGAACAGCGCCCCGGCCCTGGGCCACAACGGCCTCATCGCCCCGCTGCAAGGCTTGTCCGTGCGCGGCGTGCTCTGGTACCAGGGCGAGGAAAACTCCGGGCGTGCGGCTGCCTATGCCGACGGCTTCAAGCGCCTCATCCAGGACTGGCGTGGCCAGTTCGCCGACCCTGACCTGCCCTTCTTCTTCGTGCAACTGGCCTCGTGGCGGCCCATGGCCGAGAACCGGCCCGACGGCAACGGCTGGGCCGAACTGCGCGCCAGCCAGGCCGCGGCCCTGGCGCTGCCCCACACCGGCATGGCCACGGCGATCGACGTGGGCGATGCCGTCGACATTCACCCCCGCAACAAGCGCACCGTGGGCCAGCGCCTGGCCGCGCTGGCGATGCACGAGCTGGGGCTGCGCACCGCGCCGGCCACGGGCCCGCGCCTGACCGGCCATCAGTCGAAGGGCGGCGAATTTGAGCTGCGCTTCGACACCACCGCCGGCGGCCTGCGAACTGCGCGCACCGGCGAGCCGCTGCGCGGCTTCTACGTCGCCGGCGCCGACCGGCGCTGGGTACCGGCCGAAGCACGCGTCGACGGTGATCGCATCGTGCTGCGCAGTGCCGCCGTGGCGGCCCCGGTGGCGGCGCGCTACGCCTGGGTCAACAACGCCAGCGAGGCCAATGTCGTCGGTGGCGACGGCCTGCCACTGCCACCGCTGCGCACCGACGACTGGCCGCTGGAATCGGCAGGCCGGCGCTACGGGCGCTGAGCCCGACGCCAGTTCGACGCACCGCTCAACGGCGCTCTTCGTATCCCCTTCAAGTGAATCTCCGCATGCACCACCTGATCCGACGCGCCGCTCATACCGTCGCACTGCTCTGCTTCATAGCCACCACGCCCGCCCACGCCGACGGCACGCTGAAGCTGGAAGCTCCCAAGCCCAATGTGGCGCCAACCCCGCCGATGGGCTGGAACTCGTGGAACAAGTTCGACTGCAACGTCAGCGAGCAATTGATCCGCCAGCAGGCCGACGCGATGGCCGCCTCCGGCATGAAGGACGCCGGCTACCAGTACATCGTCATCGACGACTGCTGGCAGAAGAGCCGCGACGCCGACGGCAACATCCAGGCCGACCCCGAGCGATTCCCGTCCGGCATCAAGGCGCTCGCCGACTACGTGCACAGCAAGGGACTGAAGTTTGGTCTCTATTCCGACGCCGGCTCTCTGACCTGCGCCGGCCGCCCGGGCAGCGCTGGCCGTGAGTTCCAGGACGCGAGCCAGTACGCCAGATGGGGCGTGGACTTTCTGAAGTACGACTGGTGCAACACCGGCACCCGCAACGCCGAGGCCGCCTACACCGTCATGGCCAAGGCCCTGCGCGAGTCCGGCCGCGACATCGTGTTTTCCATCTGCGAATGGGGCACCGACCATCCCGAGCGCTGGGGCCCGACGGTGGGCCACCTGTGGCGCACCACCCATGACATCTACGACGGTTGGGAAAGCACGAAGGACCGTGGGAATGGCATGACCAACGTCCTGGACATGCAAGCCGCGCGCGGGGGCGTGTCAGCGCCAAATGCCTGGAACGACCCCGACATGCTGGAAGTGGGCAACGGCGGCATGACGACCACCGAGTACGAGTCGCACTTCTCGCTGTGGGCCATGCTGGCCGCGCCGCTGATCGCTGGCAACGACCTGTCGAAGATGGACGCCGACACGGTGCGCATCCTCACCAACAAGGACGTCATCGCCGTCGACCAGGATCCGCTGGGCCAGCAAGGCCGCCGCGCGCTGAAGGAAGGCGACCTCGAAGTCTGGGTGCGTCCGCTGGCGCGCGGTGAGCACGCGGTGGTGCTGTTCAACCGCGGCAAGACGCCGGCCGACATGAAGGTGGCTTGGGAACAGCTCCAACTGCCCGTCGACCAGAAGGCCGACGTGAAGGACCTGTGGAGCAAGAAGGTCACGAAGGGCGTGCGCGGCAGCTATGGCGGCAAGGTGGCGCCGCATGGCGTGATCATGGTGCACATCAAGGCCGCGCCGTGACGGGACCGGCGAACACCGGCCATCCAACGCGGATGACCGAGAGGGACGCGCCATGAGGCTGATGACCCTGCTGCTCACTATGGCGGTTCTGGCCTGCGGTGCGCAGGCCGATGCGCTGACCGTGAAGGACGCCAAGTCGCTGGAGACGGCCCTGCAGCGGGCGCGGACGGACAAGCGCATCCACCGCATCGAGCTGGCTGCTGGCAACTATCAGCTGTCGGCGCCCATCGTCATCGACGAGGCCCTGTCGGGCACGGCAGACGAGCCCTTCGTGCTCGCCGCTGCGCCTGGCGCTCAGCCCGTATTGAGCGGTGCGATGTCGCTGCCGGCACTGCGCTGGGAGGCCTGGAAGGACGGCATCTGGCGAGCCCGCCTGGCCGACGCTTCGTTTCAACGCCTGTGGTTGGGGCAGCACGCGCTCGTGCGCGCCCGCTACCCCAATCTCGACCGCGCCCACACCGGCTTCGGCGGCGCCGCGGATGCCACCTCGCCCGAGCGCGTCGCACGCTGGCGTGACCCGCAAGGTGCCGTGCTTCACGCGTTGCACGGCTACGGTTGGGGCGGCCTGCAGATCCCCATCCTCGGCAAGAAGCCCGACGGCAGCCTGGACTACGGCCCGCAACTGGCCAACAACCGCGTCATGCCGCCGAGCGACAAGGACCGCTACGTCGAGAACGTGCTGGAGGAACTGGACGCGCCGGGCGAATGGTTCCATGACCGCCGCGAGGGCTGGCTCTACTTCAAGCCGCTGGCCGGCAAGCAGCCGCCGGCACGAGGCTTTCGCGGCAGCACACAAGAAGCGCTGATCCGCATCGAGGGCCGCGAGGCCCAGGTACAGCATGTGCGGGTTCGCAATTTCGTGTTCCGGGAGACGGAGCCCACCTTCCTGAAGGCCACCGAGCCGCTGTTGCGCTCGGACTGGAAGTTCTATCGCGTCGGCGCCGTGACCATCGAGAACGCCGTCGACGTTCGCGTCGAGGGTTCCGAGTTCGTCGACCTCGGCGGCCATGCCGTCGTCGTCAGCGGCCGCGCACAGCGCGTGACCATCTCGGCCAACCACATCCACGACATCGGCGGCACGGCCGTGGCCTTCGTCGGCAGGCCAGAGGCGGTGCGGTCACCGCTGTTCGAATACCACGAGCAGTTGGAGGTCGCGGCCATCGACCGCACGCCCGGCCCCAAGTCCGACGCCTATCCCAGGGACTCCGAGGCCAGCGACAACCTCATCCACGACATCGGCCAGATCGACCGCCAGGCCACCGGCGTGCAGATCGCGATGGCCGCGCGCATCACCGTCGACCACAACAGCATCTACCGCATGCCGCGCGCCGGCATCAACATCGGCGACGGCAACTGGGGTGGCCACCGCCTCACCCACAACGACGTGT
Source organism: Roseateles sp. P5_E11 (assembly GCF_054049355.1). Taxonomy (NCBI): domain Bacteria; kingdom Pseudomonadati; phylum Pseudomonadota; class Betaproteobacteria; order Burkholderiales; family Sphaerotilaceae; genus Roseateles; species Roseateles sp. P5_E11. Next base: position 8,494 of record NZ_JBFUMO010000087.1, read on the forward strand.
TCGACACCGTGCGCCTGACCGGCGACCACGGCAGCTTCAACAGCTGGGGCCGTGACCGCTTCTGGCACCCCGACCGCGCCGAGATGGACCGCCGCGCGGCGTCCCATCCGGAGTTGGCGCTGCTGGACGCCGTCGAACCCATCGTCATGCGGCGCAACCGCTGGCGCTGCGACCATGGCTGGGACGTCGACCTGGACGACGGCGCCTCCAACTACGTCATCGAAGAGAACCTGATGCTGGCCGGCGGCCTCAAGCTGCGCGAGGGCTTCCAGCGCATCGTGCGCAACAACATCCTCGTGAACAGCAGCTTCCACCCGCACGTGTGGTTCGACAACGGCGGCGACGTGTTCGAGTCCAATGTCGTCATGGGGGCGCATCAGCCGGTGGAGATCAAGCGCTGGGGGCGCAGCGTGAACCGCAACTTCTTCGTGGCAGAGGCCGACCTGCGGGCCGCCCAGGCACGCGGGAGCGATGCCGACTCCGTGGCCGGTGACCCGCGCTTTGCTGCGCCGGCCCGGGGCGATTACACGGTCACGAACGCGGCGCTCGCCGCGCGCGTCGGCTTCGTCAACTTCCCCATGGACGACTTCGGCGTGCGCTCGGCGAGGCTGAAGGCGCTGGCGTTGCGGCCCGCATTCCCGGTGCCCCAGCAGCTCAGCCAGGCCGCGCCACTGCAAGCCGTGCAACAGCTGTACGGGCTGAGCCTCAAGCCGGTCGAGACCCTGGGCGAGCAGTCGGCCGCTGGCCTGGGTGACAAGGCCGGCATCATCGTGCTGAGCGTCGAGGCAGGCAGCCCAGGCGACGCGGCCGGCTTCAAGCCGCGTGACGTCATCGTCGGTGCGGAGAAGGCGGGCGCCATCGCCGATGTGGCGGCGCTGCGGGTCCTGCTGGCCGACGGGACAGACCTCGTCATCGTCCGCAACCAGGCCCGTATCCGCCTGCGCTGGCCCAGCCCCGCAAAACCATAAAAATTGAACACGCCCGTCATCAGGCAGGGAGAAAAAAGATGAACCAACAATCTCCGCAGCGGGCATCCGCACTGGAAATCAACGGCCTGGTGAAGCGCTTCGGCGGCCAGCCCGCCGTGGACCAGCTCAGCCTCAGCATCCCGCAGGGCGAGTTCCATGCGCTGCTCGGCCCCAACGGCGCCGGCAAGACGACCACGCTGCGCATGGTGGCCGGGCTGTTGCGGCCCGATGGGGGCAGCGTGCATATCCTGGGCCAYGATGTCGCGCTCGAGCCCATCGAAGCCAAACGCAGGCTGGCCTTCCTGCCCGACGACCCGCTGCTGTACGGCAAGCTGCGCCCGCTGGAATACCTGGAGTTCGTGGCTGGCCTGTGGGGCATCGAGCCCGACGTGGCCGCGCCGCGCGCCGAGGAGCTGCTGCGCTGGCTGGACCTGTGGACTCACACCGGCGAGATCACCGAAGGCTTCTCACGTGGCATGCGCCAGAAGCTGGCGCTGGCCGGCGCGCTCATTCACGACCCGCAGTTGCTGATCCTGGACGAGCCGCTCACCGGCCTGGACGCGGCGGCGGCGCGCCAGGTGAAGGACCTGCTGGTCGAGCGAGTCAAGCAGGGTCACACGGTCATCCTCACCACGCACATCCTGGAGATCGCCGAGCGGCTGGCGCAGCGCATCAGCATCATCCATCGCGGGCGCATCACCGCCCAGGGCACGCTGGACGAACTGCGCGCCCGTGCGGCGACCGGCGGCGGGCCGGGCGGGACGCTGGAAGACGTGTTCCTGCAGCTCACGAGCGCGGCATGACGGCGCTGCTGGCGTTGCGCCCGGGCTCCGTGCTGTGGCTTCTCCGTCACGAGCTCCGGCTGGGCTGGCGCGGCATGGGCAAGCGGATGGCCCGTGGGCTGCTGGGGTTCGCCGTCGCGCTGAGCGTGGCGCTGCACGTCGGCGCCTACTTCGTTCTGCGCATGTGGCCACCCGGCAGCGAGCAGCTTGTGCTGACCATGTTGATCTGCGCAGCGGCCTGGATCGCCATCAGCCTGATGCTCGCGCAGGCCATCCTGCAGTCCGTCGAGGCGCTGTTCGACCGGGGTGACCTGGATCTGCTGCTGTCCTCACCGCTGGCGACACACACTGTCTTCATGGTGCGCGGCCTGGGCATCGTCGCCAACGTCGGCGGGCTGTTCCTGTTCCTGCTGGCGCCGTTCGCGCACGTGGGCCTGTTCCTCGGGCACCCGCAGTTGCTCGGCATCTACCCGGCGGTGCCGGCACTGGCGCTGGCGACCACCGCGCTGGGCCTCGCACTCACGCTGGCGCTGGTCCGTGTGCTCGGCGCCCGCCGGGCCCGCATCGTGGCGCAGGTGCTGGGCACGCTGATGGGCGGGGCGTTGGCCGTGCTGTCGCAGCTGCCCAACGTGATTGGCGCTGCCGACCTGCAGCAACTGCTTGCCCGGCTGATCCGCTGGGCCGAGCCAGGCGGTCCGCTGGCGCCGGACAGTCCAGTCTGGTTTCCGGGCCGCGCGCTGGTCGGCGCGCCGCTGCCGCTGCTGACGGTCGCGCTGGTCGGCGTCGTCGGCTTTGGGCTCGTCATCGGTCTGGCCCACCATCGTTTCCTGGCGGGCACGCAGGAGTCCGTCACTGGCAGCGCCAGGCGTATCGCGGCGGCGCCGCAGCGCGGCAGTGTCCGGTTCAAGGGCGGGCTGTGGCGCGGCGTGCTGGTCAAGGAATGGCGCCTCATCGGACGCGACCCGCAGCTCATTGCCCAGACGCTGATGCAGTTGCTGTACCTGGTGCCGGTGGTGCTGCTCGCGCTACGCGGCGCGGGGCTGACCGTGCTGGCGTCTGTGGCGGTGATGCTGGCATCGTCACTGGCGGGCAGTCTGGCCTGGATCACCGTCGCGGCCGAGGATGCGCCTGACCTGCTGGGCAGCGCACCGGTTCCACCGTCGCTGCTGCGCTGGCCGAAGGTGCTGGCCGCACTGGTGCCAGCGTGGTTGATGGTGTCGCCGCTGCTGCTGGTCTTGCCGACGCACGGCCTCTGGCTGACGCTGACGTTTCTCTTCTGCCTCGCCGGCGGCACGGTCTCGGCCGGTGTGATGCAGGTGTGGTACCCCATCCAGGGCAAGCGCAAGGATCTGATGCGGCGCGCGAAGGGCAAAGGACCGGTCGGCATGATCGAAATACTCACAGGCATGGCGTGGGCGGGCACGGCGTACTGCTTGAACGAGGTACCGCGCTACTCGCCATTGCCCTTGCTGACCGCCTTGCTCGGCTGCAGCGTGGTGTGGTGGATGGGCCGTTCACGCCGGGCAGAGATGGCATGAAAAGAGAGTCGGGCCGTTGCCGGCCCATCAACAAGCCCGTCATCGGGCAGGGAGAACAAGCATGAAATCCAGATTCCAGCAGCGCGCATCCGTGCCGCACGCCGTCGCGCTGGCCGCAGCGCTGATGTGCGGCGTCGCCGCTGCGCCCGCCCGTGCCGAGGCATCGGCAGCGACGGCCACCGTCGCCGCAACGCAGCCTGCCTGGGGCCATGAGCTGGTCCAGCGCAAGCCTGATCCGGCGGTGCGCTTCGGCCGCCTGTCCAATGGCCTGCGCTATGCCATCCAGCACAACGAGACGCCCAAGGACGGCGTGGCCATGCGCATGCGCATCGGCGCAGGCTCGCTGCAGGAGCGTGATGAAGAGCAGGGCCTGGCCCACTTCCTGGAGCACATGGCCTTCCGCGGCAGCGCCAAGCTGCCAGACGGCGAGGTGGTGCATCTGTTGCAGCGCCAGGGCCTGAGCTTCGGCGCGGACACCAACGCCTTCACCGATTTCGAGCAGACCGTCTACCACTTCAACTTCCCCAAGGCCGACGCCGCGGCGCTGGACACGGGCCTGATGCTGTTCCGCGAGATTGGCGGGCACCTCAAGCTCGACGCCCAACTCATCGAGCAGGAGAAGGGCGTCGTGCTGTCGGAGGAGCGCACGCGCGACGTGCCCGGCATGCGCGCCTTCCTTGCCGAGCAGGCCCTGACGCTGGCCGGCACGCGCGTGGCCCAGCGCCTGCCCATCGGCCGCATCGACACCGTCCAGGCCGCCTCGGCCGACAAGCTGAGGCGCTACTACCAGGCCAACTACCGGCCCGACAACGCGACCCTCATCGTCGTCGGCAACATCGACGTTGACGCCGTCGAGAAGCAGATCCGCGAGCGCTTCGCCGACTGGAAGGCGGGCGGCAAACCCGACGCCCTCGACCTCGGCGCGGCCAAGCCGACACAGCCCGCGGCCGAGTTCATCGCCGACGGCGCGCCTGACAAGCTCTCGCTGACCTGGATCAACCCGCCGGACATGCGCCCGCCCACGCTGGCCTTCGGCCGCGACGTGCTCGTGCAGCAAATGGCCGCCGGCGTGCTCAACCTGCGCCTGAGCGACCGTGCCCTCAAGCCAGGCAGCCCCTTCCTCGGCGCCTTCGGCATGGACATGCCGCGCATCTACAAGGTGACAGGCCAGGCCCAGCTGACACTGATGGCGCCGCCCGAAAAATGGGCCGAGGCCCTGGATGCCGCGACGGCCGAGCTGCGCCAGTTGCAGGCCCAGGGCGTGCAGCCGGCCGACCTGCAGCGCCTCATGCCGACCATCCGCAGCGCGCTCCAGGCCATGGTGGCCCAGGCGCCGACGCGCCAGAGCGCGGCCATCGCTGACGCCCTGGTCAACGCCGTCCACTACGAGGGTCTCTACCAGAGTGCCGAACAGGGCGTGGCCGAGGCGGAGCCGATGCTGGCGTCCATCAAGCCCGAGGAACTGACCGCCGTGCTGCGCCGCGACTTCGGTGGCCGGCCGCTGGTCTTCCGCAGTGCCAAGGCCGGCGCCGCCGGGCCGCAGGCCTTGTCCGCCCAGCTCGCCCAGGCCATGGCCCGGCCGCTGCAGGCCCAGGCCGCGCCGGTGACCGTGACCTGGCCCTACACCGACTTCGGCGCCGCCAGCGCCATCGTCAGCAAGACGACCGACGCCGAACTGGGCAGCACCACGCTGGCCTTTGCCAACGGCACGCGCCTGGTCATCAAGCCCACGGCACAGGAGAAGGACAAGGTCATCGTGCAGGTGCTGGTGGGCCAGGGCATGGCCGGCCTCAAGCCCGAGCAGGTGTCGGCCACCTGGACCCTGAACATGTTCCCGCTGGGCGGCACCGGCAAGCTTTCGCTGGCAGAGGTGGCGCAGTGGCAGCAGGCCGGCGGCGTGCTGGCCGGGCTGAATCTGCAAATGGACAGCCGACGCGTGCTGCTGGTGGGCGACACCCGCCCGACCGACCTCAAGCCCCAGCTCCAACTGCTGGCCGCCTTCGTGCGCGACCCTGGCTTTCGCCCCGAGATGGGCGAGAAGCTGGCCGGCGTGGCGCCGATGATGGCCAACCAGTTCGAGACGCTGCCCGGCATCGTCTATGGGCGCGAGTTGTCCAAGGTGATGAACAACGGCGAGCCGCGGCTCGGCGGCGTGCCCACCGCGGCCGAGTTGCTGGCTGCCCGCGGCGACGATGTCGGCGCCATGCTGCGACCGGCCCTGGCCGGGGCGGCTGATGTGGTGGTCATCGGCGACGTCAGCGAGGAAGCGGCCATCGCCGCCGTACAGGCCACCTTCGGCGCCGGGCCGGCGCGCCCGCGCCTGCCGGCCGTGCCGCTCAAGGCCACGCCGCCCGCCGATGGCGGCGCGCCTCATGTGGCCCTGCACAAGGGCCGCGCCGACCAGGGCATGCTGGGCTGGCACTGGTCCATGCCCGACCAGTGGACAGACACCGCCTTGTCCAACACCGGCCGGGTAGCGGCCACGCTGCTGCAGACGCGGCTGGTCGACATCGTGCGCGAGAAGCTGGGCATCACCTACTCGCCGCGCGCCAGCGGCGGCGGCGGCCTGGACATCGCCGGCCAGGGGCGCTTCAGCGCCGAGATCGAGACGCCGCCCGAGAAGTTCGACGCCTTCCGCGAGGTGCTGCGCGCCCAGCTCAAGGAGCTGGCCGCCCAGCCGGTCGGCGCCGACGAGCTGCAGCGCGCCAAGCAGCCCATGATCGAGCAAAGCCGCAAGGCGCCCGAGTACAACGGCCACTGGGCCTACTGGCTGCAGCGCATCCTCATCGAGCCGCGCATGAAGGCCATGATGCAGCGCGAGACGGCCAACCTCGAAGCCGTGACGGCCGAGCAGGTGCAGGCCTTCTTCCGCGACCGCATCGCCAAGCGGGAGCCCATCGAGGTGGCGGCGCGGGCGGGTGAGGCGGCCGGGCAGGCGGCCACGCCGGAAAGGGCCAAGTAAGCAGCAGTCATCCGGTCTGCGCGTGGTTGCAGGCGCTTCGGCGCCACGCCGTCCGGACCGTGTCGAACAAGGAGCAGGAACCATGACAGAACAGCCGCAACACACGGGGGCCTCCGCGCCCGCTCAGCCTCGCCGCGTCCTCGCAATCGTCATCGCGTTCGCGGTGATAAGCACCGGGACCTGGCTGTACAAGCGCCCGCCCCCTGCCGAGGCGCCGCTGCCGAGCCCGCAGGCGCAAGCCAGTCAGGCGGCCAGCGGCGTTGCGCCGGCCGAGCCGCCGGCCCAGGCCGCGTCGACGGCAGCCTCCGCTGCGCCGGTCCAGGC
>NZ_JBFUMO010000088.1:0-15022 GCF_054049355.1 Roseateles sp. P5_E11
CAGCAGGGCGGCGAGAGCAAGAGGGGCGATCCGGAACTTGGGCACGTAGGTCTCCCGGGGAAATGGCAAAGACGGAACTGAAGGGGTCAGCGCAATAAACGCGCCAGCGAAAACGGCGCGAATCGGGCCAAAAGAAGGGCAGATTTGCGGTGGCGCCAACAGCGCTGTTGAAACGCTGTTGACGGATCGACAGCGCTTACAACCTGGCCATGAACTGGATGCCCACGCTGCGCGGGATGGCCGGCGTGTAGCTGGTGCTGCTGATGGAGCGCACCGTGTCGTCGTTGAACAGGTTCTTGACGATCAGGCTGACGTTGAAGCTCTTGTTGCGCGTGCCGAAGCCGATGCCGGCGTCCACCGTCGTGCTCTTGGGCACGATGGAATAGGCCGAGAGGCTGACGTCCGAGTAGTAGGACGAAGAGAAGGCCACGTTGCCGGTGTAGTTGATCTCCTTGTCGCCCCAGACCGGCTGGCGGTAGTCCACGCCGATGTTGCCGGTGTACTTGGCCGCGCCCGCCAGGGGCCGGCCGCTGATGTCGGTATAGGGCGCGGAGCCGGGGTAGGCGTCCTCGATGCGCTGGGCGGCGTTCGGGAAGGACTTGTACTTGGCGTCGTTGTAGGCGGCCGAGAAGCGCACCGTCAGGTCGCGGATGCCGCCGTAGACGCCGTCGATCTCCAGGCCCTTGACCTCGACCTTGGGCGCGTTGCCGGTGGCGCTGGTGTAGTAGCGGGTGCCGTCGTTGGTCTGCGTCGTCGTGTAGACGTCCAGCACGCGCACGCTCTGCTGGTAGTTCTTGATGCGGGTCTGGAAGACGTCGGCGTTCAGGATCAGCGTCTTGTTGAACAGCGCCGACTTGAAACCCAGCTCGAAGCTGTCGGTCTTCTCGGGTTCGACGGGCGAGGACACGCCGTTGACGAACTGCGCGATGCCAGCCTTCTCGCCGTGTTGCAGCGAGGCATAGCCGGTCAGGTCGCGGTTGAACTTGTAGCTCGGGCTCAGCACCCAGGCCGGTTGCGTCTTCTTGAAGGGCTCGGCCTCGGTGGTGGGGAAGAGCACGCCGATGTTGGCCTGGCGGATTGCCTTGGCATCGGCGACCTGGCGGCGTTGCGCGGCGCTCAGGGCAGCGTAGGTCGGCACGTTGAAGTACTTGGCCGCCGTGGCGTTGGCCAGCGCGATCTGCTCGGCCGTGTTGCCGGCGGCGAGGTCGCCCGTCGCGTTGGTGGCGAAGCCGCCCAGGGCGACGCCGTTGACGCTGACCGGGTTCAGCTCGGGCGCGCTGCCGTCGCTGGTGATGCGGCTGGTGCCGGTGTTGCGGCGGTCCTCGCGCGTCAGGCGGGCGCCGGTGGTCAGCGTCAACGCCTCGCTGAGGTGCCAGTTGGCCTGGGCAAAGATGGCCGCGCTCTTGTTGCGGATGTCCTGCACGCCGGTCGGGCTGTTGTAGGAGGCCTTCACATTGGCCAGGCTGTTGCGCAGCAGGTCGCGGCCGGCGGCGTCGGCGTCCAGTCGGGCGTACTGCGCGTTGTTGGCGAACCAGGCGCCGGCGTCGTTGCCCCACCAGCGGCGGTAGTCAGCGGTGTTGTCCACCTTGATGAAGTACAGGCCCGCCTGGTAGTCGACGAAGCCACCGGGCGCGGAGGTCAGGCGCAGCTCCTGCGTGGCCTGGCGGTAGTCGTTCCAGAAACCGCCGGCATTGCGATAAACGTCGAAAGGCGTCGCGTCGTCGTTCACCGCGTCGAAGTGATAGCTCTTGTAGGCGGTGATCGACGTCAGCGTGTGGCTGCCGAGCTGCCAGTTCAGGTCGGCTGTGGCGCCCGAGCTGCCCGTCACCAGCGGGCGCACCGAGTCGGTGGTCAGCAGGTTCTGGTAGTCGGCGAGGGAATAGCCGGTGTTGTCCTTGAACCAGCGGCGGCCCAGGCGCTGCTCGTTGGTCACCGTCGTGATGGGGGCGCCGTTGGAGTAGGTCGTCGGCGGGTTGATGACGGGGAAGCTGCGGCCGTTGGTCGTCTCGCCGGCGCGCGGCTGCAGGTCGAAGGCGAAGCGGGCCTTGAAGTCCGGCGAGGGCGTGACGAGGAACTGCACGCGGCCGGAGATGCGGTCGGTGTTCGTGTAGCTGATGTCGCGGTTGTAGGCGTTCTTGATGTCGCCGGCGCCCTTGTTGGCGGAGAAGGTGCCGCGCCAGGCGATGAGGCCATCGACGATGGGGCCGCCGACGGCCGCGGTGGCGAACAAACCGTCGCGCTGCCGGAAGCCCAGCGTGAAGTCGGCCGTCGGCGTGAAGCTCGGGCGCTTGGTCGTGAAGATGATGTTGCCGACGCTGGCGTTCTTGCCCAGCAGCGTGCCCTGCGGCCCGCGCGTGACCTCGACGGTGTCGATGTCGACGAAGTCGAAGCTCGACGTCAGCGCGTTGTAGGCATAGGAAACGCCATCCACGATGATGCCCACGCTCGGGTCCTGGGCCTCGGTCTGGCCGATCTTGCCGATGCCGCGGATGGAGATGCTGCTGGTGCGCTGGTTGCCGAGGTTCCAGCTGACGTTGGCGGCGCGCTTGGTGATGTCGTCGATGCCGACCGAACCGAGGCGGTCCAGCTCGGCGCCCTGGATGACGGAGATGGACAGCGGCACGTCCTGCAGCTTCTCGATGCGGTTGCGGCTGCGCACGGTGACGGCCCCGAGGGCCTGGGTGTTGTCCTCGGCCGGCGCGGGCGCGGCGGCTTCCTGGGCGAGGGCACTGCCAGCAGCGAGGGCGGCGATCAGCGCGGTCAGTGGATGCGGGCGAAAGCGATGTTGGGTCGTCATGGAATGGAGTGATCGATAGGGCGGGGTCGGTCACTTCATTGCAGGGAGCGTGCCCAATACGCTGGGCGTCTAAGCAATTGCGCTTCGCGTTGGTAGGCGGCGTTTTGGCGGTTTTCATGGCCCCGTTGCGAGTCGTGCGTGTGATCGCGCAGTGGGTGCTGTTGCTTGTTGAACAGCAGGTCAGCAAATCGTGCGGCCTGGAACACAGCCACAGAGGCACAGAGGCACAGAGAAATTCATGCCTGTCCTCTGTGTCTCCGTGTCTCTGTGGCTTGTTTGCGTTCTGGCACGGAAGCTGCGCTGTGGGCGAGGTCTGCCACTCCTTTGACCTCATCATGAAAACACTGCACGCACTGGCCGTTGGCGCTCTGCTTAGCCTGACCGCCGTCGCTCACGCCCAGACGGCCGCTTCAGCGCCGGCCGCAGCCGCCGAATGGAAATACAAGACCCCGCGCCTGAAGGCGGCCGAGGTCGACGCCCTGCTGGCCCAGCCGGACAAGCTGCTGGTGCTGGACCTGCGCCGCCCCGACGAGCTGATCAAGTACGGCAGCTTCCCGGCCTTCCTCAACATCCAGAACAAGGATCTCGAAAAGCACCTGGCCTATCTGCCCAGGGATCGCGCCATCCTGACCGTGTCCAACCACGCCGTGCGTGCCGGCCGTGCCGGCGACCTGCTGGCCGAGCGGGGCTACAAGATCGCCGGCGCCACCGGCAGCGAGGACTACGAGCAGGAAGGCGGCAAGGCCGTCGCCCATATCCAGCCCCCGGCGCCACGCGCACAGGCGGCTGCCGGAAGCACCGATGTCGCCGCAGCTCGCCAGCCCTGAAGGCACGGGCGAGGTCCCGGTCTGGGACCTGCCGCTGCGCGTCTTCCATTGGGCCCTGGTGAGCCTGGTGTCGGTGGCTATAGCGACCGGTCTTGCCGGTGGCGCCTGGATGAGCTGGCATGCCCGTGCTGGCCAGGCCATTGCGGCCCTGCTGGTGTTTCGCCTCGGCTGGGGGCTGTGGGGCACGCGCTATGCACGCTTCGCGCAGTTCTGGCCCGCGCCCACGCGCCTGTGGGCCTATCTGCGCGGGCGCTGGCAGGGCCTGGGCCACAACCCATTGGGCGCGCTGTCCGTCTTCGCCGTGCTGGCCCTGCTGTTCACGCAGGTGCTGACCGGCCTGTTCGGCAATGACGAGATCGGTTTCGCCGGGCCTTGGTCGAGTTGGATCGAGGAAGACCTGAGCCTGAAGCTGACCGGCTGGCACAAGCTTGCGGCCAAGCTGCTCTATGCCTGGCTGGGCCTGCACCTGGCGGCCATTGCCATCCATGTCTTCATCTGCCGCCAGCCCCTGCTGCGAGCGATGTGGCGGGGCCATCAGCCCGGCGCTCCGGCGGCCGCGGCCGAGCGGTCACGGCTGGGCTGGGTGCTGCTAAGCCTTGGCCTGGCGGCGGCGGCCTGGAGCCTGCTGTGGGCGTCGGGGCGTTTCTAAGCCAGCGCACCGCTCAGCACCGCCTGCAGCAGAAGGTGGTGGTTGCGGGCCACCGCCTCGGCCGGCAGTGGGTGGGTGGGCGGGGCGAGCGGCATCGGCAGCGCCGCATCGCCACTGAGATCCTGCCAGGTCATCAGCGCCGCCAGCATCTGCAGCGGGTGGCCCGGCGAGGCGATGCCGTTGAAGACCGGCACGCCGGCGTCGCGGTCGAGCTGGCGCAGGTCGGCCTCGGCCACGCCCTGGCATTCGATGGCGTCATAGAGCTGGCCGAGCAGTCCGGCCATGTCGCGCGGGTCGCGGCGGTCGGCCAGGCCGGGGCTGGTCGCGCGAACGCGCGCCACCTGCGCGCCGAGCTCGGTGGCGGCGAGGAGAAAGGCCTCGGCTTCGAGGCTGGCGTGGTCGTCGCTGAGCAACGCCAGGTTCTTGCCGCGCAGTGGCGCACCCGGGCCGGTGCCGCGCTTGAACTGCCGAGCCCGGCCGATCAGCGTCAGCAGGTCGTCGCGCGTCAGCCCTTCCAGTGACCAGAGAGATTTGTGTTTGAGCATGGCATTGGGTGCATGTCCGGCAAGGCTAGGCGGTACAGCGCGGACCGGGCCTGACGCAGATCAAGTACGCACGGCTGTTTACCAACGGTTTACCGAGCGTTACCCAGTGATGTGCGCCATTGCTCGGCAGTTGTTGGCCGGTTTCTACGCTGCTGTCCATTGCCACACGCCGCCCAGGACACCCCGAAATGCTGACCGCCACGATGACTCCCGCCGCCGCCCATCCCACCTTGCGCGCGCCGGCCGCCGCGCCCCAACGCATTGCCGACACGCTGCAGGGTCTGCAGGCCCACGTGGACATCAGCCGCCGCGTCCTGCACGCCGGCGACCGCGTCTACCGCACGGGCGACGCGTTCGCCAGCCTGCATGTCATCAACTCGGGCTTCTTCAAGACCCTCAACCTCGCCGCGGATGGCCGCGAGCAGGTCGTTGGCCTGCACTTCAAGGGTGATTGGCTCGGCTTCGACGGCATTGCGACCGGCCGCTACGGTTGCGACGCCATCGCGCTGGACACCGGCGAGGTGTGGAGCGTGCGCTACGACGCGCTGCTCGCTGCCTGCGCCCGCCATGCACCGCTGCTCGGCCTGTTGCATTCGGCCATGAGCCGCGAGATCAGCCGCGACCGCGACTCCCTGCTGTCGTTGTGCACGCTGTCGGCCGATGCCCGCGTGGCCGACTTCCTTCGCTACTGGGCCGACGCCATGGCCCAGTGCGGCCTGCGCAGCGACCAGATCACCCTGCGCATGACGCGCGCCGAGATCGGCAACTACCTGGGCATGACGGTGGAGACGGTCAGCCGCGCGCTGACCAGGCTGGCTCGCGAGCAACTGATCGCCTTCACCGAACGTGGCCGCCGCGATATCTGCATCCCCGACGTGGCGGCGCTGGGTGCCTACGTGCAACGCGGCGTCGCCCGGACGCTGCTGCAGTGACTCAGCGCGCCGCGCGAACCAGGGGAGTGGCAAGCGCCCGGTGGCGCAGTAAGGTCGCCGTCATCGAAGACACCCGGACGGAGCTTCCGCATGACGTTGGCGTTGAAACTGCAATCGCGTTCCCTGGTGATGGTGGCCGTACTGCTCACGGCGGGCGTGGCCCAGGCGGCCTCGCAGGCCCCGGTGGCAGCCGAGAACGGCATGGTGGTCACGGCCCAGCACCTGGCCACCCGCATTGGCGTGGACGTGCTGAAGGACGGCGGCAACGCGGTGGATGCGGCCGTGGCGGTGGGGTATGCGCTGGCGGTGGTCTACCCCGCGGCGGGCAACCTTGGCGGTGGCGGCTTCATGACCGTGCAGCTGGCCGATGGCCGCAAGACCTTCCTGGACTTCCGCGAGAAGGCACCGCTGGCTGCCACGGCCAATATGTACCTCGACAAGGACGGCAACGTCATCAAGGGCCTGAGCACGCTGGGCCATTTGGCGGTGGGCGTGCCGGGCAGCGTGTCGGGGCTGGAGTACGCACTGGGCAAGTACGGCACGATGAAGCGTGCCGCGGTCATCGCGCCGGCCATCCATTACGCGGAGCTGGGCTTCGTGCTCGACCAGGGCGATATCGACATGCTGCACGCCGCCACCGACGATTTCCGCAAGGACCCGGCCACCGCGGCCATCTTCCTGAACAAGGGCGAGCCTTTCCAGGTCGGCCAGAAGCTGGTGCAAAAGGACCTGGCCACCACGCTCAAGGCCATTCGAGACAGGGGCGAGGCGGGCTTTTACAAAGGCCCTGTGGCCGCCGCCATCGTCACCTCCAGCCAGGCGGGCAAGGGCATCCTGAGCGCCGCCGACCTCGACCAGTACAAGACGCGCGAATTGCCGCCTGTGGAATGCAATTACCGGGGCTATCACGTCGTCTCAGCGCCGCCACCCAGTTCGGGCGGCGTCATCATCTGCGAGATCCTGAACATCCTGGAGGGCTACCCGCTCAAGGAACTGGGCTTTCGCTCCGCGCAGGCGGTGCACTACCAGATCGAGGCGATGCGCCACGCCTACGTGGACCGCAACAGCTACCTGGGCGACCCGGATTTCGTCAAGAACCCGCTGGACCGGTTGCTCAGCAAGGACTACGCGGCCCAGCTGCGCGCGGTCATCGACCCGCACAAGGCCGGCGTGTCCAAGGACATCAAGCCCGGCGTGTCGCCGCACGAGGGCAGCAACACCACGCACTACTCCATCGTCGACAAATGGGGCAATGCCGTATCGGTGACCTACACCTTGAACGACTGGTTCGGTGCCCGCGTCACCGCGGCCGGGACCGGCGTGCTGCTGAACGACGAGATGGACGACTTCACCGCCAAGGTGGGCGTGCCCAACCTCTACGGCCTGGTGCAGGGCGAGGCCAACCGCATCGAGCCCGGCAAGCGACCACTGTCGTCCATGAGCCCCACCATCGTCACCAAGGACGGCAAGACGGCGATGGTGGTCGGCACGCCGGGCGGCAGCCGCATCATCACGGCGGTGCTGCACACGATGATCAACGTCATCGACTACGGCATGGACGTGCAGGAGGCGACGGACGCGCCGCGCTTCCACCAGCAGTGGCTGCCCGAAGCGACCAACGTCGAGGCCTTCGCGCTGTCGCCAGACACGCGCAAGATCCTCGAGGGCTGGGGCCAGAAGTTCGCCGACCCGCAACCCGCCAACCACCTCGCCAGCATCTTGGTCGGCGCCCCCAGGCTCGGCGGCAAGCCGGTGGGCAAGAACCGCTACTACGGGGCCAACGATCCGCGGCGCAATTCCGGGCTGGCGGCGGGCTACTGAAGGGCCCTCACCGGCCCGCCCGACCCGCCGATACTTCCGGCTCCAAGAAGCCGCCCAAGCCCAAGCGTTGAAGCCTGCCGACACCACCACCCCCGCGCCCGCGCCTCAGCGCTGGCGCTGGCTGGCGGTTCTGCTTTTCGTGGTGCTGCTCTGGGGCGTCGTCGAGGTCACCGGCCTGCGCCAGCAGATCAGCCTGCAGGCCGTGCGCGAGGGTTTCGCCCAGCACCGGCTCTGGGGCTTTGCAGCCTTCACGGCGATGTTCGTGCTGGCCAACCTGGCACACATTCCCGGCGCCTTCTTCCTCGCCGCGGCGGTGCTGGCCCTTGGGCCGGCGTGGGGCGCGTTGACGACCTATGTCGCGGCCTGCATCGCCTGCACGGTGACGTTTGTCGTCGTGCGCGCCCTGGGTGCCGACGCGCTGCGTGAGCTGGACAACCGGCTGGCGCGCCGCCTGTTCGCGAAGCTGGACGCCCATCCCGTGCGCAGTGTCGTGCTGCTGCGCACGGTCTTCCACTCGGTGCCGGCGCTGAACTACACGCTGGCGCTGTCCGGCGTGCGGCTGCGCGACTATGTCATCGGCACGCTGCTGGGCCTGCCCCTGCCCATCCTGGTCATCACGACGCTGTTAGACACGCTCGCCGTCTGGATGGGGTGGGCCGCGCATTGACCCCGGCCTGGCAGGGCCTCGCGGCGCTGGCGATGATGGAGTGATGACCTCGTCCACCTCCCGCCAGCTCTGGCTGCTGGCCCTGGCCAATTTCGCCATCGGCATGGGCGCCTTCGTGGTCGTCGGCGTGCTGTCGCCGGTGGCGCTGGCCTTCGGCGTCGACCGGGCGCAAGCCGGTGCGCTGATGAGCGTCTATGCCGGCACCTATGCGGTCGCCTCGCCGCTGCTGGTGGCGGCCACTGGGAGGCTGGACCGAAGGCGGCTGATGTCCATCGGCCTGGCATTGTTTGCGCTGGGTGCCGTGATGGCCGCGCTGGCGCCCAGCTTTGCGCTGCTGCTGGCGGCACGCGCCGTGATGGCCCTGGGCGGCGGCCTGGTCACGCCGGTGGCCGCCTCGGTCGGCGTCGCGCTGGCCGGGCCGGGCCAGCAGGGGCGCGCCCTGGCTATCGTCTTCGGCGGGTTGACGCTGGCCCAGGTGCTGGGCATTCCGGCCGGCGCCTGGCTGGGCTATGCGCTGGGCTGGCAGGCGGCCTTTGTCGTCGTTGCCGTGCTGACCTTGCTGAGCCTCGCCGCCATGGTGGTGGCCCTGCCGGCCGGCATCGCGGTGCCGGTGGCCAGCCTGAAGAGCCTTGGCGCCGTGCTGCGCAGTGGCCGGCTGATGGGGGCAGTGGCCTTCACGGCACTCTTCATCGGCGCGCTCTATGTTTGCTACACCTTTGTGGCGCCACTGCTGGAGTCCGTCTACGGCCTCAGCCGCGACGGCGTGACCGGCATGCTGCTGCTGTTCGGCCTGGGCGCCGTCGCCGGCAATGCAATGGGCGGCCGGCTGACCGACCGCATCGGGTCGCGCCGCACGCTGGTGCTGCTGTGCCTGGCACAGTGCCTGCTGATGCCGGCGCTGACCCTGCCGACCTGGCCGCTTGCGGTGATGGGGGCGCTGGTCTTCACCTGGAGCGTGTTCGGCTGGAGCTTCATGGTGCCGCAGCAGGCGCGGCTGGCGGCGCTGGACCCGGCCCGGCTGCCGGTGCTGTTCGCGTTGAACGCCTCGGCCATCTATGTCGGTGCGACGCTGGGCGCCAGCGTGGGCGGCATGGTGCTGAAGGGGCTCGGCCTGCATGCGCTGGGCCTGTTTGGCGCCGCGCTGGCCCTGCTTGGTCTGGCGTCTTTGGCATTCCGTCGCTGACCTTGGACAGGGGCCGACGAGCACCGGATACTGGCTGTTCCACAAGGAGACACTCCCTATGAAGACTTGGCTGATCGCCACTCTCGCCACTTCCGCCATGTTTGCTGCTGCGGGCGCACAAGCTCACGACGCCGACCCGCTGAAAGCTGCCGTTGCCGCCGACACCCGGCTGGTGGGCAATGTCGCCCGCGATGCGCAACGCCACCCCTACGAAACGCTGAGCTTCTTCGGCATCAAGCCGACCGACACCGTCGTCGAACTCGCCCCGGGCGGTGGTTGGTTCACCGAGATCCTTGCCCCCTATCTGCGCGAAGGAGGTCAGCTCTATGCGGCCGACGGCGGCAGCGCGCGCTTCAAGGCCAAGATGGATTCGATGGGCGTCTACGGCAAGGTCAAGATCACGGCCTTCGACCCGGCCAAGGGCGTGTTTGACATCGCCCCGGCCGGCAGCGCCGATGCGGTGCTGACCTTCCGCAATGTGCACAACTGGATGAACGGTGGCACGGCCCAGGCCGTCTTCGACGCCGCTTTCAAGGCGCTGAAGCCTGGCGGCACATTGGGGGTCGAGGAGCACCGGCTGCCGGTCTCGCGCACCCAGGACCCCAAGGCCCCGAGCGGCTATGTGCAGGAGGCCACCGTCATCAAGTTCGCCGAGAACGCGGGTTTCAAGCTTGCCGGCAGAAGCGAGGTCAACGCCAACCCCAAGGACACGGCCGACCACCCCGACGGCGTCTGGACGCTGCCGCCGACCTATGCGCTGAAGGACAAGGATCGCTCGAAGTACCAGGCCATCGGCGAGAGTGACCGCATGACGCTGAAGTTCGTCAAGCCCTGAGAAGGCATTCGCACCTTCTTCGCCCGCGCCCACTCATGAGACATGCTGTGATCGGGTACGGCCGGCTGGCCAGGGCGCTGGTGCCGGCGTTCCGAGCGGCGGGCGAGGAGGTTGTCGTTGGTCGGCGCTCGCCGGGTGAAGGCGAGTTCGCAATGGCCGATGCCGCCCAGGCGGCCGACTGGGTCTGGCTGACAGTCCCCGACGATCAGATCGCCACGACCGCCGCCGCCTTGCCGTGGCGCGCCGGCCAACTGGGCCTGCATTGCAGTGGCGCGACGCCGCTGGCCGCGCTGGGCCCGGCGCCGGCCGCGGCAGGCTTTCACCCATTGAAACTGCTGGCCGGTGATACCGGCCTTGCCGGCGTGCATGTCGGTATCGAGGCGGATGCAGCACACCGGCCAGCGCTGGAAGCACTCGCTCACGCGCTGGGCCTGGTGCCACTGGCGTTGCCGTCGCCGATGACGGCCCAGGCGCGGGCTGCCTATCACGCGGCGGCCAACCTGGCCGCCAGCGGCGTGCTGGCCGTGCTGGCCGAAGCCCAAACGCTGTGGGCGGCCGCTGGACTGGCGCGGGCCCAAGCCCTGCCGGCTCTGGTGCCGTTGACCCGTGGCGCGTTGGACACGGCCCTGGACCGTGGCCTGGCCGGTGCCGTCTCGGGGCCTGTCGCGCGCGGCGATACCGGCGTGCTGGGCCGCCATCTGCAGGCGCTGGCGTCTGCCGGGCTGGACGCCGACCTGCTGCTGGCCCTGGGCCGGCGCCAGCTCCTGCTGGCCGAGCAAGCCGGCCGCCTGGACGTGGCAACCGCCGCGGCTTTGCGCGCGCTGCTCGCGGCGCCCTGAATTGCAACCCGCGTGACAAAGGCCGCGTTCGGCAGCGCTTGACCATCTGCCGGGCAATTGCGCGCCGTAGAGGCGCTTCTAAACTGGTTGAAGCCCCGTCGCTGCTGCCGGGCCCATTCAGGGAGTTCCACATGTCCGACGCGTCCATCCAGGCCATGATCCGGGCCGACGCCGCCCAGATCCTGCATGACGTGGTCGACGAGTTGCCCGATGCGCGCGAGCGCCTGGCCTATGTGCGCAGCATGACGGAGCAGGCGGCCACCAAGGTGCTCAACCTGGTGGAAGCCGCCCAGGACGACGCCGAGGCCGTGCGCAAGAAGGGCCGCGAGCTGTCCGACGCGCTGAACCGGCTGGCCCTGTCCAGCAACATCAGCGCCGACCGCGCCCGCGCGCTGATGAAACTGTGCGCCGCCTACGCCGCCGATGCCGCAAGCTTTGCCGCGCGCGAGAAGTCGCTGCACACCGAGATCATGATGTCGCAGGACTTCCAGGATCTCTCGGGCCAGGTCATCAACAAGGTCAGCAAGATGCTGGAGCGCGCCGAGCCGCCGCTGAAGGATCTTGTCCAGTCCCTGCCGGCGCCGGCCGCTGCCGCCGTGTCCGCCGAGCTCGGTGGCGTGCAGACGCCGGACAAGGCGCTCAAGCAGGACGATGTGGACGACCTGCTCGCCAGCCTCGGCTTCTAGTTCCAGCTCGCCGGGTCCAGTCGGTAATAGCCACTGAGCTCGCTGTACAACRCCGGGTGACCCGCGGCCAGCTCGATGGGTCGCTCGAAGAACAACTCGCTGATCACCGCGAAGAATTCCGCCGGGTCGGTCGCGCCATAGGCGTCGATGAGCCCTGGCTCGCCGCGCGCGAGCCGCCAGCGCAGTGCATCGAACTCGTTCTGCATCACCGTCGACCAGCGCCGGTAGGCTTCGGCCGACGGCAGTGCCGGCGCGCCATTGGCCGGGCCGCCTGCCTGGTCGAGCTGATGCGCGAACTCGTGGATGACGACGTTGTGCCCATCGCCCGGTGTGGCCGCACCACGCTTGACTTCATCCCAGGCCAGCAGCACCTGGCCCTGGCTCCAGCTCTCGCCGGCCAGCACGCGGCGCTGGTCTGACAGCACGCCGCCCGATTCGGTCACCGGCCGGTCGACGACGAAGGCGCCGGGGTAGACCAGCACCTGGCGCAGCTCCGGGTAGACGCCGCGCGCCGCACCCAGCAGCGGCAGGCAGGCCAGGGCCGCGACGGTGACGCGAATCTCGTCCGTCACGCGCAGGCCACGGCAGCCGAGGATGGGCTTCTCGGCGAGGAAGACCTGCATCAACCCTTTCAGGCGCAGTTGCTGGCGCGCCGGCAGCCGGGACACCAGCGGCACATGGCGGCGCAGCAGGCGCCGCCRCGACTGCGGGAAGGGGCGGCTGGCGATGCGCTCGCGGCGGCGGCGCACCCACAGCGGCCACATCGCGATACCGGCGGCGGCGAGCAGGACGAGGCAGAAGCAGATGAACAGCGGCATGCTGGGCAACTGGGCCCGGCCGCACGCTTTGCAAGCCCCCCAGTGCCTGGGGTATGCCCGGCTCGCTTAACCTGCGGCCATGGCCGAGCCCGAATTCCGTCTGCGCGCCTGGCAGGTGCTGCTGGGTGGCATCTGTGCGCTGGTGCTGACCATCGGCCTCGCGCGCTTCGCCTACACGCCGCTGTTGCCGCAGATGCAGGCCCAGGCGGGCCTGGGCGTCGCCGACGGCGGGCTGCTGGCGGCCATCAACTACGCGGGCTATATGAGCGGCGCGCTGCTGGCGGCCTGGATCGAGAGCCCGACCTGGCGCCAGCGCCTGTACAGCTGGGGCCTGCCGACGGCTTTGGCCATCACCGCGCTGATGGGTTGGAGCACGAGCTTCGGCGGCTGGGCGTTGTCGCGCTATGTCGGTGGCCTGTGCGGCGCGGCCGGCATGCTGCTGGGCTCGGGCCTGGTGCAGGGCTGGTTGATCCGGTCGGGGCGCCGGCCCGAGCTGGGCATCTACTTCATCGGCCTGGGGCTGGGCATCGTCGTGTCGGCCCTGGGTGCGATGGGCATGACGCAGTGGAATCTGAACTGGGCCCTGCAATGGCAGGGCTATGCCTTGCTCGGCCTGGTCTTCCTGATCCCGGCCTGGGCCTGGCGCCCGCCGGTGCCGCCGCCGGCCGCGAAAGCCGCGTCCGATGCAGCACCCAGCCGGCGTTGGATGGCGCTGATGGTGGCGGCCTATTTCTGCGCGGGCTGGGGCTTCGTCGTCAACGCGACCTTCACTGTCGCCATCGTCGAGGCTCAGCCGCTGCTGGCCGGACAGGGGCCTTGGGCCTGGCTGCTGGTGGGCTTGTCGGCGACGCCGGCTGTGTTCGTCTGGGATCGCATTGCGCGCCGCACGGGCGACGTTGGCGCGCTGCTGATCGCTTTCGGCGTGCAGATCTTCGCCGTGTTGCTGCCGATATTGGCCAGCGGTCTGGTGGCCGCGTTGGCGGGCGCGCTGCTGTATGGCGCGACCTTCATCGGTATCGTCAGCCTGACGCTGGCTCTGGTTGGCCGGCATTCACCCGCCAATCCAGGCAAGGCGATGGCCCGGCTGACGCTGAGCTATGGCATGGCACAGATCAGCGCGCCTGCGCTGACCGGTCGGATGGTCGAGGCCGGCGGCGGCTTCGATGTCGCGCTGTGGCTGACGGCAGCCGTGATGGCGGCCGGCATGGCCTGCCTGGCCGCGCTGCTGCGGGAATCGCGCTGAGCCTTTGCCTCAGCTGCCCTTGCCGGGAGGGGCGGAGCGCTGGTTGCGCACGGCCTCGCTGACGGCCTGGGTGCTGCGCTGCGCCGCCTCGCGTTCAGCGGCGGTGGTGCAGCGCGTCTTGGGCAGCATGCTGCCGGTGGGTGAGTCGCGCTCGCAGATGGTGCCGTTGTCGGCCGCAGCCTGGGCGCCGCTTTGGGCGGGCGGTGTCGTCGAAGCGCAGGCGGCCAGTGCGAGCGGCAGCAGCGTCAGGAAGATTCGTTTCATGTCGAAAGTCGGTTCGGGTGAAGCGCCGCAGAATACCGCGGGCCAGACCTCCTGATTCCCTCGTGATCCCGTGACATCAAGGCCGCTGTCAGCGATGCCGGCAGCGGCAACCTGCGCAGCATGTTCGGCACCGACCAACACGCCGTGCAGCACGAACACGAGGTGGGCCGGCCCAGGGTGCAGCGCGACCGAGGCGCGTTTCATCGCCTGGATGGACTGCTATCTGAAGCCGCAGCAACAGTCCGCCACGGAGTAACTCTGTGTGACGCCGTCATCCGCCGCGCGCTCGTGACGGTTAGTGGGGCACGGCCGCGTATTTCGTGGCCTGGAGATCCTCATGAAACGACTGGCCCTTGCMATTGCCCTGATTTCTACCGCCCTGTTGTCGGGCTGCATCATCGTGCCGGCCCGCCACGGCGGCTACCACAGGGACGGCTATTACCGGGATGGCGGCCACCAACGTGACGGCGGTTACTACCGCGGCAGCGTCTACGTTCAGCCTGGCTCGAGGTAACCGAATGGGCCGTCTCCCTGAGGCGGCCTGGAGATTCCGATGAAACGACTCACTCTGGCGTTCGCCCTGGCTTCATCTGCACTGCTGTCGGCCTGCGTGGTCGTTCCTGCTCACCGGGCCGGCTACTACGACGGTGGCTCGGCCATCGTGGTCGACGCGCCGCCTCCCGCACCCTATGCCGAGGTCGTGCCCGTCACGCCCTATACGGGCGCAGTCTGGGTCAATGGCTACTGGGGCTGGAACGGCGGCCGTCACCACTGGGTGCCCGGCTACTACGAGCGCCCGCGTGCCGGCTATCGCTATGAGCCTCACCGCTGGGAGAGCCGCGGTGGCCGCTGGCATTTGCGTGCCGGCGGCTGGATCAGGCTGTAGGGCCTGTCTCCCGGCGGCAATGGGTCCCAT
>NZ_JBFUMO010000089.1:0-14988 GCF_054049355.1 Roseateles sp. P5_E11
GGGCGAGGTCGTGCCCGTGCCCATCCTGTGCACGGTGACCTTCGGTGCCCCCATCCAGCTGCAGGCCGGTGAGAGCAAGGCCGACTTCCTGTGCCGTGCCCGCGAGGCCGTCATGGAGCAGCGGCCCGACCCCTACTGGGTCGGCCGCGAAGAGGAGGGCCACTGATGCGCTGGCTCAAGGCCTTGACGCCCAGCGAGCAGGTGGCGCTGCTCTTCGTCGTGCTGTTCGGCTTCCTGATGCTGCTGACGGTGGGGCTGTTCCTGAATTCGCTGCGCGAGCGCGAGAGCGAGGATGAACGCCTGAAGTCCCAGCTCGCCTGGGAGCGCGTGCGCCGCGACCTGCGCGCCGCCTGGATCGGCGGCTGCATGTTCTGGGTCGCGTGGATTTCCGGGCCGCTGGGCGYGACGCTGCTGTTCGCGCTGTTCTCCTTCCTGGCGCTGCGCGAGTTCATCACCCTCGTGCACACCGAGCGCAGCGATCACCGCACCCTCATCGTCGCCTTCTTCGTGCTGCTGCCCATCCAGTACATGATCTGCGGTACGCGCTTCTTCGACCTGTTCACCGTCTTCCTGCCCGTCTACGGCTTCCTCGTGCTGCCCATCGTCAGCGCGCTGGCCGGCGACCCGCGCCGCTTCCTGGAGCGCAACGCCAAGATCCAGTGGGGCGTCATGGTCTGCGTCTACGGCCTGTCGCACGCGCCGGCGCTGCTGCTGCTGGATATTCCGGGCAACACCGGGCGCGGTGCCTTCCTGCTGTTCTTCCTGGTCATGGTCGTGGCGGCCTCGCAGATCGCGCAGGAGATCGCCACCCGCGCGCTACGCCGCCGCCCGGTGGCCCGGCAGATCAGCCGCAGCTTCTCGATGCGGGCCTGGTGGATCGGCACCTGCACCGGCGCCCTGGCCGGCCTGCTGCTGTACTGGATCACGCCGTTCAAGGCCGGCCAGGCGCTGGCCATGGCCTTCCTGACCGCCGGTGCTGCGGGCTTCGGCGGCCTGGTCATGAAGGCGCTGAAGAAGGACGCCGGCGTGCTGTACTGGGGCAACCGCAGCTCCATCACCGGCGCCGTCGGCCTGCTCGACCGCATCGCAGTGCTGTGCTTTGCGGCGCCAGTGCTGTTCCATTCGGCGAACTGGTACTACCGATGAGGATCCTCGGCATCGACCCTGGCTTGCAGACCACGGGCTTTAGTTCCGGCCCGTCGCTGTCGCGACTTCACGAGCGCTGCGCGCTCATGAGCCTGCACAGAAACCTCGCTACCGTCGCCACCGCAGGTGTTCTGCCGTCATGAGGATTCTCGGCATTGACCCCGGCCTGCAGACCACCGGTTTTGGTGTCATCGAAGCCGACGGCCCGCGCCTGGCCTATGTGGCCAGCGGCACCATCAAGACCAACGCCGTCGCCACCGGTGACCTGCCGGCGCGGTTGAAGATCCTGTTCGACGGCATCCGCGAGGTCACGGCGCGCTACCAGCCGCAGTGCGCGGCGGTGGAGATCGTCTTCGTCAACGTGAACCCGCAGTCCACGCTGCTGCTCGGCCAGGCGCGGGGCGCTGCCATCACCGCGCTGGTGTCGGCCGACCTGCTCGTCAGCGAATACACCGCCCTGCAAATGAAGAAGGCCATCGTCGGCCACGGGCATGCGAAGAAGGAGCAGATCCAGGCCATGGTGCAGCGCCTGCTCAGCCTGCCGGGCCTGCCGGSCAAGGACGCCGCCGATGCGCTGGGCATTGCCATCATGCATGCGCATGCGCGCGTCACTTTCGAGGCCATGGGCCGCAGCACGAGGCTGGAGCGGCGTCAGCATGCGCAGTTCAAGGGCGGGCGGACGTACTAGGAAAAACGGCCCGCCGAAGCGGGCCGTCGAAGCGACGCGGGTCGCGCTCAGATCAGCTTGCGGCGACGAGCGAGGAAGCCGACGACACCGAGGCCGCCCAACATCAGGGCATAGCTTTCGGGTTCCGGTACTGCGCTGATGCTCAGCGTGCCACCTTGATCGATGCCGTTGATCGCATAGTTGAAATTGCTTGCACCGAAGATCGAGAACAGATCTACGGCGCCGCCACCTTGGGTCGCGAAGCGGCCATTGGGGCCTGTCAGCGTGCCACCTTCGAACTTCACATAGGGGTCGGTGGCCTGTGCCAGCGTGTAGGTCTGGCCCTGAAAGCTGAAGCTCAGCGAGGTCAKGCTGAAGTCGCCGTCGAAGCCGCCTGCCGACACCACGGCGTCGTCGAAAGAGAAGCTGCCGTTCAGCACCGTGGCTGTGGGGGCGGTGTCGAAGCTGCCGGTGAAGTTGTACGTGGCGGCCTGAGCGGCGCCGGCCAGGGTCAGGACCGCCAGGGCCAGGATAGATTTGCGATTCATTTTGTATTTCCTCAGAACTTGAAGCTGGTGGCCGTGACTGCTGCGCAGGCAATGCCCTTGAGCTGCAGCAGCGGCTTGGACTTGATGGGGCCGGCCGCGCCGTCAGCGTCGATGCCGATGATTGCGCCGGTGGCATTGGCCGTGCAGGTCACATGGCCGCTGGCGAGCGGGTCGGCGCTGGCAATGCCATTCGCAGTCAGCAGCTTGGTCAATACCAGCGTATCCACACCGGGCTTGAAGTCAGTGATGACATCGCCGGCGTCCCCCATGCTGCGGTAGACAAACTGGTTGCGGCCGCCGTTGCCAGTCAGCGTATCGGCACCCGGGCCACCTTCGATGATGTCGTCGCCCGCCGTGCCGACGATGTTGTCACGGCCGTCGGTACCGGTGAAGCCCTTGGTCAGGTCCAGCCCGATCAGCATCGGGTCATGGTCGGAGGCGCGGAACTGGTTGGGCTGGTACCAGTCGTTGCCGGCGGCCTTGTCCTCGGTGTTGTAGTCGATCCACTCGGGCTCGTCGGCATTGATGTGCCAGCTGGTCGCGCCCGTCACCTTGGCGGCGATGGCGGCGGTGCCCAGGCCATGGTCGAGGCGGCCGGCGCTGGCGTCGAAGACATAGCTGTAGTCGGCCGGGTCGAACATGCCGACCAGGTCGACGATGCCGGCGCTGGTCAGCAGGTCGATCGGGTCTTCCTTGGCGTAGGAATTGAAGTCGCCGAGCATGATGACGCGGTCGGTACCGGCCGTGGCCGTGACGGTGGGCAGCCAGTCCAGAAGGCGCTGGGCCTGCTGCTTGCGCTGCAGGTTCCAGCAGCCCTGCAGGTCGCCGGTGTCGCCGTTGGCGCCGGTGCCGCAGCTGCCCTTGGACTTCAGGTGGTTGACGACGACGGCGAACTTCTCGCCGTTGGGGGCCACGAAGCCCTGGGCAAAGGTGGGCCGGTTGTTGATGGCGTTGTCATCGGACATCGACGCACCCATCAGGCCGAGCTTGGCCGGCTTGTAGATCATGGCCACGCGGATGGCGTCGGTGCCCGTGGACGGCGGCAGCGGCACGGCGGCATAGGTGTTGACGCCCATCATGGCGTTGAGGCCGTCGACGAGGTTCTGCACGGCGAAGTTGCCGCTGTTCTGGATCTCCATCAGGCCGACGACGTCGGCGTTCAGGCCCGACAGGGCGGCCAGGATCTTGGTGCGCTGGCGATCGAACTCCGCCTGATTGTCCGCACCGCGGCAGCCGGCGCTCGGGCAGGCGCCGCCGCCCGGCACGGCACCGCCGTTGGTGAACGTCGTGAAGAAGTTCAGCACGTTGGAGCTGGCCACGCGGACATTGCCGCCCACGGCCGGCGGCGCCAGCGGGCGCGCGATCGGGCGGGCGAACACCGGCGCGGCGGTCGGGTGGATCTTGTAGGCCAGCGGGCCGGTGGCCGAGTCGGTCGAGGGGCCGAAGTCGACGACACCGGTCACGCCATCGACCGTGTCACCGGCGCGCACCGTGCCGTCCTGCCACAGGTAGGGCGTGGGGTTGGGGAACTTGGAGGCGCTGCTGTCATCCAGCACGACGCTGCGGGCCAGGTTGGCGGCCTGCATCGCCAGTGCCGCCGGGCCGGGGCGCAGCACGTTGGTGGGGTTGAGCGTGCGGCCGCCGGCCGACACGGTCAGCTGGCCCCAGCTGCCGACGAAGTTGGTCTGGTTGACGGTCAGCGGGTCGGTGATGTGGACCAGCATGCCCTCATAGCGCTCCATGTCGGACTGGCTGGCCAGGGTCGCCAGGCTGACCTCGACCGGCAGGGGCAGCGGATTGCCGGTGCTGACGACGGAGACGTTGGTGACGCTGCTCAGCTCGGTCAGCGGGTTGGCCAGGCTGGCCGCGCTGCTCGAGACCGAGTACTCCTGCACCTTGGCCGACACATTGACCTTGTCGCCGACGGCCACGGTGGGCGCCGTGCTCGTGAAGACGAAGATGCCGTCGGAGGTCGCCGGGTCACCGTCGCCGTCCGGGTCCTGCAGGTAGAAGCCGTTGTTGATCAGCTTGGTGACGACGCCACCGGTCGTGACGGTCGTGCCGTCCATGCCGCTCTTGGCACCCGAGCCCTGGATGGCGGGGATCTTGACGACGCCGCTGACCGACAGCTTGAATGTGCAGCTCGCCGTCTGGGCTTCGTCGTTGTCCCACTTCAGGCCGAGGTTGTAGTTGCCGGCCGCGAGTGTGTTGTCGACGTTGATCTGCTGGGTCGCGGCCACGCCATCGGCGCTGGCGCCGACGAAGCTGCCCAGAGTCACACCGGCGGGCAGGGCGCCGACCACGCTGGCCGCATTGACGCGGCTGTCGCTGTCGGTGGCGCTGACGACGAAGCTGGAGGCTGCGCCGGACACGGCGGCCTGGTCGGGGCAGCTCGGGATGATGGGCTGGTTGACGTTGCCGCCGCCGCAGAGRTTGGCGGGCGTGGCGCCATTGCGCGGGCTGACGGGCCCAACCGTGAAATCGGCGCTGTTGGCGTTGGTGTCGGTGCAGCCGGCAGCGTTGCGCAGCGCAGCCGTGGTGGCGGCCAGCGCGGGCGTGGGGCTGCCTTCAACGGGCGTCGAGCTGCCGTAGGACAGGATGTCTTCCACGCCGGTCGGCGCAGCCACGGCAGGCAGCGTCGTGCCATTGGTGACGAGGGCGACCTTGCCCGAGGCGCCACTCATGTTGATTGCGCCCGACGTGACGTCGATGTCGGGTGTGGGGAGTGCCACGCCCGCGGCGCCGCCGGAAGCTTCGGCGATCAGGTAGTAGCGGCCCGGCTGCAGCACGACGCCGGCCGGGATGACGGTCTTGTTGGTCCAGCTGGTGCCGGCGGCCGAGGCGTACTGCACCGACCAGCCGCCAATCGTCACCGGCGTCGTGCCGGCGTTGAAGAGCTCGATGAAGTCGCGGCTGTAGGTGGCGTTGGCGTTGCCGCCCCCGCCATAAACCTGGCTGATCACAACCCCGCTGGTCGAGGCCAGCACGGCGGGCGCGGCGAAGGCCGCGGCGAGGAGGGAGACCAGTGGTTTGATTCGCATGACTATTTAGTAAAAATTGCCGCAATGGGCGCGGATGCTAACGACCACCTGTGACGGTTTGACCCGCCGCATTCAGGGGGGTGCCATCGGGCATGATCCCGGCCCATGTCGCCAGCACTGCTTTTGCTCGGGGTTCTCACCTATTTCGCGCTGCTATTGGTACTGGCGCGGTGCGTCTCGCACGGTTCGGGGGCTGAGGGTTTCTATGTGGGGGGCAGGGAAAGTCCCTGGCCGGTCGTTGCCTTCGGAATGATCGGGACGTCGCTGTCCGGCGTCACTTTCATCAGCGTGCCCGGCTCGGTGGCGGTCAGCGGCTTCACCTATCTGCAGATCGCGCTTGGCCAGGTCGTCGGCTATGCCGTCATCGCCCTCGTGCTGCTGCCGGCCTATCACCGCCTCAAGCTGGCCTCCATCTACGGCCTGCTCGGTGACCGGCTCGGCCCCGCAGCGCAGCGCCTGGGTTCGGCCTTCTTCGTGCTGAGCCGCACGCTGGGTGCGACGGCACGGCTCTACCTCGTCGTGGCCGTGCTGCACACGCTGATCCTGCAGCCGCTGGGCGTGCCGTTTGGGGTGGGCGCGGCGGTCGTGCTGGTGATGATCCTGCTCTACACCGTGGAGGGCGGCGTGAAGGCGCTGGTGTGGACGGACACGCTGCAGACCGCGGGCATGCTGACCGGCTTGGTCGTCTGCTTGGCGCTGCTGTGGCAGACCGGTGCGTTGGCGCAGATCGATGCCGCTGGCCTGAGCCGCGTCTGGGTCGGCGATCCGCTCTCCCGCGATTTCTCCGCCAAGGCGCTGCTGGCCGGCATGTTCATTGCCATCGCGATGACGGGGCTGGACCAGGAAATGATGCAGAAGAGCCTGTCGGTTGCGAAGCTCCGTGACGCGCAGAAGAACGTGCTCGTGCTGGCCGTGCTGATGCTCGTCGTTGTTGCGGCCTTCCTGCTGCTGGGCGGGCTGCTGACGCTGTTCGCTCAAGCGCACGGCATCGGGGTCAAGGGCGACGCACTGTTCCCCACTGTCGTCATGCAATACCTGCCGGCCTGGGTGCAGGTCGTCTTCGTGCTGGCCCTCGTGTCGGCCCTGCTGCCCAGCGCCGATGGCGCGCTCACCGCGTTGACGGCCAGCACCTGCCTGGACCTGCTGCGCCTGCCGCGCGAGGACGTGCGCACGCGGCGGCGCGTGCACTACGCCTTTGCGGTGCTGTTCCTGGCCCTGGTGCTGGGCTTCAGGGCGCTGGACAGCAGCAGCATGATCTTCCTGATCCTCAAGCTGGCGGGTTACACGTATGGGCCGCTGCTGGGACTGTTCGCGTTTGCGATGTTCACGCCGAGGGCGGTGTCGGGGCGGGCGCTGGTCGGCGTTTGCGTGGCGGCACCGCTACTGTGCGCGGTGCTGGACTTCGGGCAGCCGTGGGGCGGGTATCAGATCGGGTTGGAGTTGCTGCTGCTCAATGGGGTGCTGACGTGGGTCGGGTTGTGGGTCGCCGGGCGCGGGCGCCAATAATGATCTGGGTGTTCAACTTCGGACTGGGTGTCTGTGCGTTGCTCATCGTTGCGAACTGGGGCTCCCTGATCGATGCCGCGTTCAGGAAACGCAGTCTTTCGTTTGCGCCGCCCTTTCTTTCCGGCTTGCTGGCTACGCTGCTGATCGCGATGCATCCCGACGTCGAGGTTCGCGCTTTTTGGTGGCTTCCGCTTTTGCTCGATCCGAGCATTGCATTTGCGCTGTCGGCCACTGCGGTCATGGCGCTGGTTCGTCGGCTCCGCGCCTGATTTTTCTCATCACCGGGCGACACTCGCCCCTTGCATGTTGTCGACAGTCCCTGTTTTCGCCAGCCTCTCCCGCATGCTTGCCGCCTTTGTGCGCGAGCACTGGCGCGCCTACGCCGCCGCGGGTGCCATGCTCACCTGCATCGCCGCATTGACCGTCTGGATCCCCCGCCAGGTCGGCCATGTCGTCGACGACCTCGTCGCCGGCGGCCTGAAGGGTGATTCGCTGCTGAAACAACTCGGCCTGCTCGTGCTGGCCGGGCTCGTCATCTACCTGCTGCGCGCCGGCTGGCGGCTGACCCTCTTCAAAGCGTCCTTCCAGCTTGGTGCACGACTGCGCACGCGGCTCTACGCGCGCCTTGCGCTGCAAGGCCCCGCCTACTTCCAGTCTCAACGCACCGGCGACCTGATGGCGCTGGCGACCAATGACATCGACACCGTCGAGCAGGCCGCCGGCGAGGCGATGCTGGCGGGCTTTGATGGCACGCAGACGCTGGTGCTGGTGCTCGCGATGATGACGATCGGCATCGACTGGCGCCTGGGCCTCGCGGCCCTCGTGCCCTTTCCGTTGATGGCGCTGGCTTTCTGGTGGATCTCCAACCATCTGCACCAGGCCGCGCAGGACTCACTGGGCGCCTTCAGTGGCCTGAACCACCAGGTGCAGGAAAGCCTGTCCGGCGTGCGCACAGTGCGCGCCCTGGGCCTCGTCGCGCGCAGTGAGGCGCAGTTCACCGAGCTGGCCGAGAAGGCGGCCGAGGCGAGCTTTCGCTCGCAGCGCTGGGAGGCTGCCTACGAGCCCGCCGTCGGCATGACGCTGTCCGCCGCGTTCGCCATCGCGCTGGCCGTGGGCGGCTGGCTGGTGGCGCGCGGCGAGATCAGCATCGGTCAGCTGACGGCCTTCACGATGTACCTCGGCCAGTTGATCTGGCCAATGTTCGCGGCGGGTTGGGTACTGGCATTGCTGGAGCGCGGCCGCGCGGCCTGGACGCGGCTGGCGCCGGTGCTGGACGCGCCGCTGACACTGACCGATGAGGGCAGGGCGGCGCTGCCGGCCCACGCCGAACTGCGCGCCGACGGGCTGACCTTCAGCTTCCCCGGCGCCAAACGGCCGGCGTTGGAAGGCGTGGACCTGGCACTCGCACCGGGCAAGACGCTGGGCGTCGTCGGCGCGACCGGTGCGGGCAAATCCACTTTCGTGCGCTTGCTGCTGCGCCAGTCCGAGCCGGRCGCGGGCCGGCTGACGCTGGGTGGTGTCGCATTGCCAGAACTGCCGCTCGCTACGCTGCGCGCCCACATCGCCTGGGTGCCGCAGGAGCCGTTTTTGTTCTCGGCCTCGGTGGCTGACAACATCGCGCTGGCCAAGCCCGGCGCAACGCGCGAAGAGATCGAGGCTGCAGCACGCCTGGCTGCCGTGCACGACGACATCGCCCGCCTGCCTGAGGGCTACGCCACGGAGGTCGGCGAACGCGGCGTGACGCTGTCGGGCGGTCAGCGCCAGCGCGTCGCCATTGCACGGGCGCTATTGAGCGATGCACCGTTGCTGGTGCTGGACGACGCGCTGTCCGCCGTCGACACCGGCACCGAGACCGACATCCTCGACCACCTGCGCGAGCTGCGTGCCGCGCGGCCTGATCGCAGCGTCATCGTCATTGCGCATCGACTCTCGGCCGTGATGGATGCCGACGAAGTCATCGTGCTCAAGCAGGGCCATGTCATCGAGCGCGGCACGCATCAACAGTTGCTGGAGTTGGGCGGCTGGTATGCCGCTCAGTGGCGCTATCAACAGATCGAGGCCAGCCTTGAAGCCGCCTGAAACCAAGCCGACGGAAAAACCGTGGAAGAGCGTCGGCCTGCTGCTTGATGCAGCGACGCCTGAGAAACCCCACCTCATCCAGGGCGGTATCTGGCTCGTCCTTGCCGCCGGCCTCGAAGTGCTCGGCCCCATCCTCGGCAAGCGCTACATCGACCACCACCTGCTGCCGCGCCAGTTCGACATCACCGAGATGGCCACGCTGCTGGCGCTGATGCTGCTGACCGGCTGGGCCGCGAGCTGGATTCGCTATGCCCAGCTGTCGCGCATGGCGGGCGTGGCGCGGCGCTCGGTGCTGCGCTTACGCGAGCGCGTCTATGCGCACGTGCTGGCGCTACCCATGGCCTTCTTCGACAAGGCCATCACCGGCCAGCTCGTCAGCCGCGTGACCAACGACACCGAGGCGGTGAACCAGCTCTACCGCCAGGTGCTGTACGTGATG
Source organism: Roseateles sp. P5_E11 (assembly GCF_054049355.1). Taxonomy (NCBI): domain Bacteria; kingdom Pseudomonadati; phylum Pseudomonadota; class Betaproteobacteria; order Burkholderiales; family Sphaerotilaceae; genus Roseateles; species Roseateles sp. P5_E11. Next base: position 9,427 of record NZ_JBFUMO010000089.1, read on the forward strand.
CTGGACTCGACCATCGTCGTCTTCGGCTCGCTGGTGGCGATGGCCTTTCTCGACTGGCGGTTGATGCTCATCGTCGCGACGCTGGTGCCGGCCATGGTGGTCATCATCCTGGGCTACCAGAAGCTGTCGGCGCCGGCCGTGGCGCGTACGCGCCAGCTGCGCAGCGACATCAACGCGCAGATGGCCGAAAGCATGGCCGGCATGGCGGTGCTGCAGGCCAGCGGCGCGGCCGGCCGCTTCGGTGCGCGTTTCGAGACGACGAATGCCGAGCACCGCCTGTCGCGCATCGCCGAGCTGCGCGCCAACGCCTGGCTGCTGCGGCCGGCGCTGGATTTGATGAATGTGCTGCTGCTCGTCACCGTCATCTACAGCTTCGGGCGGCGAGAGATGTCGGGGCTGGAGGTGGGCCTGCTGTACGCCTTCCTCAGCTACATCGCCCGGGTGGTGGAGCCGCTGATCCAGATCACCATGCAGTTCGGCCAGCTGCAGCAGGCCATGGTGGCGGCGTCGCGCGTGCGCACGCTGCTGGAGGAGGATGAGCACCGCRGCCCGGCCCAGGACGGCCGCGGGATTGCCCAGGGCAGCATCCGCATCGAGGGGCTGAGCTTCGGCTACGACCCTGCAAGGCCGGTGCTGCATGGCGTCGACGTGGACATCGCGGCGGGCAGCTTTGTCGGCATCGTCGGCCACACCGGCAGCGGCAAGAGCACGCTGCTATCGCTGCTGCTGCGCTTCTACACAGCGCAGGCCGGGCGCATCACGGTGGACGGCCAGCCGCTGGCCAGCGTGCCGGACGCGGCCTTTCGCGACGCGGTGGGGCTGGTGCCGCAGGAGCCTTATCTGATGTCGGCCAGCGTGCGCGACAACATCGCGATGGGCCGGCCGGGCATCAGCGAGGACGACATCCAGGACGCGGCCACGGCGGCCCGCGCGCACGACTTCATCACGGCGCTGCCGCAGGGCTATGACACCCGGCTGGGCGAGGGCGGGGCGCGCGTATCGACCGGGCAGAAGCAGTTGCTGGCGATGGCGCGGGCATTGGCAGGCTCACCGCGCATCCTGTTCCTGGATGAGGCGACCAGTAATATCGACAGCGCCACCGAGCAGCGCGTGGGTGAGGCGCTGACGGCGCTGCGCGGGCGCGTGACGGTGGTGGCCATCGCGCACCGGCTGTCGACCATCCGCGCCGCCGACCAGATCCTCGTGCTCAACCACGGACACCTGCAGGAGCGTGGTTCGCACGAGGCGCTGATGGCGATCGAAGGCGGCTTGTACCGCCGCCTGGTCGAACTGCAGACACTGGAAGAGCCCGACGCCGAAGCCGAGCCTGTCTGACCTGCATCAAGGCGCCGTTGCGCTCCGCGGCCTAGGCTGCGCGACCATGAATGAACTCGTCCGCACTTCGCCGCAAGTCCTGATCTGCGGCGCCGGCCCGGCCGGCCTGGCGCTGGCCTGCGCGCTGCACGACCGCGGCCTGGCCGTGCGCGTGCTGGAGCAGGCCGATGCCACCACGCTGGCCGCCCCCGCGGACGATGGCCGTGAGATCGCACTCACGCACCGCTCGCGCCGCGCGCTGGAAAACCTGGGTTTGTGGGAGCACCTGAGCGACATCGCGCCGCTGCGCCGCGCTAGTGTGTGCTCCAGCGGCTCACGCACGGCGCTGCCTTTCGAGTCGAGTGGGCAGGATCTCGGCTGGCTGGTGGCCAACCACCGCATCCGCGCCGCGGCCTGGGCCGGCGCGCAGCAGCGCGGCATCGAGGTGCTCTGCGGCCGCACGGTCGTCGGCTTTTGCCGCGAGGGCGAGATGGCCACCGTGGACACGCGTTGCGGTGAGCGCCATCTGGCGCCGCTGGTCGTCGCGGCCGACAGCCGTTTTTCGCCGCTGCGCCGCCTGGCCGGCATCGGCGCCCGCCATCGCGACTTCGGCCGCAGCGCGCTGCTCGTACCGCTCGCGCACGAGCGCGACCATGAAGGCGTGGCGCAGGAATGTTTTCTGCAAGGCCACACGCTGGCCTTGCTGCCCAAGACAGGGCGGCGCTGCTCGGCGGTGTGGACGGTGGCGAACACCGAGCTGCCGCGCCTGGCGGCGATGGACGAGGTGGCGCTGGCCGCCGCCATCGAAGCCGCCGCCGAGGGGCGGCTGGGGCCGATGCGCGTCGACGGTGCCCGCCATGTCTATCCGTTGGTGGCTGTGTGGGCCGAGCGTTTCGTCGCGCCGCGCCTGGCGCTCATCAGCGACGCGGCGGTGGGCATGCACCCGGTCACCGCGCATGGCTACAACCTGGGGCTCTACGGCATCGAAGCGTTGGCGCAGCGGCTGGATGCGGCCCGCGATCCGGGCGAGATGAGCGCGCTGCTGGCCTATGAGGCGGAGCACCGCCGTGCGGCGGGGCCGCTGTATGCCGGCACGAATGCGCTGGTGCGCTTCTTCACGGACGACCGCGCGCCGGTGTTGGCGCTGCGCCGCGCCGTCATCGACATCGCCCGCCATCTGCCGCCGCTGCGCGCGGCAATCACGCGCCGGCTGGTGGACGCCTAGCGGCCCTGCGCTTCCAGCACGCTCAGGGATCCGCGCAGCGAGCGCAGCGCCTGTTCCATCGGCGTTTCGCCCGGCGCAGGCAGCAGGCGGGCCTCGCGGCTGGCCAGCACATCCTCGCGCAGCGTCAGGCCGGCGCGCGCGAACTGCGGCTTCAGCAGCGCCGCGCGCTCACGCAGCAGTTCGCGCGTGGCTTGGTAGGCATGCTCGGCGAGGTGGCGGCGTTGGCTGTAGCTGAAGGTGTTGGCCATGAAGAGCTCGGCATCGCGCGGGTCGGGCTCGAACAGCAGGATGTCGGTCTGCGGGTGCGTCAGCTCATAGCCCTTGAGGCCCAGCGCCAGGCGCGAATGGATCAGCGAGCGGAAGGTCTGCGACAGCACCAGCGGCAGGCCGCCGTCCACCAGGCGGTRGATGCGCGGCTGCAGCGCGCGCAGGGCCGGGCGGCCGAGCTTGCTGGCCAGCTTCTTGGCGCGGCGCGAGCGCGCATCGCGCGGCGACATGCGGTTGCTCTCGTAGGGCACGAGCGGGTTCAGGCAGATCAGCAGGTCCAGGCCGCGGTCCAGCAGCACGGAAGCGTGCAGCGTCTTCTTCAATGCGCCGTCCACGTAATGCCGGCCGTCGATCTCGACCGGCGGGAACAGGCCCGGCAGCGCCGCGCTGGCCTGCACGGCCTGGGAGATGGGCACATGGTCCCAGCCCTCGGCGCCGAAGGGGATGGCTTCGCCGGTGTCCAGGTCGGTGGCCACCAGCACGAGGCGATGGCGCAGGTCGCGGAAGTCGTTGCTGCGGCCGGGCTCGGCGAACACCTGGGTCAGTGCCTCGCCAAACCGTTCACTGCTCAGCAGGCCGGTGGGCAGCACGCGGCCCAGGCGCTCGATGGCGCCGAGCAGGGAGCGGCCTTCCAGCAGCACCTCGCGGGCGGCGTCGGCCAGCAGGCCGGGCAGCAGGCGCAGGCGTTCGCCGAACTCGGTCCAGGCGGGCTGCAGCAGTTCGGCCGGGTCGAAGCGGTCGGGTGCTTCGGCGGTGTTCTCGATGAAGGCGGCGCAGAGCTGGCGCGGCGTCATGCCGTTGGCCAGGCCGGCGGCGATGAAGCCGCCCGCACTGACGCCGATGTAGCCGTCGCAAGCGGTGAAGTCGAGGCCGCCAACGGCCTCCTCCAAAGCACAAAGGGCGCCAACTTCATAGATGGCGCCCAGTGGGCCTCCGCCTGCCAGGGCCAAACCGATCTTCGGTTGGCTCATGGTCAGAGAGAGTTACTTGCTCAGGCTTGAGCGGCTTGCTCGGCGGCCGGAGCGGCGGCAGCCTTCTTGGCAGCCGGGGCGCGCTTGGCCGGAGCCTTCTTCGCCGGGGCGGCAGCCTTCTTGGCGGGAGCGGCAACCTTCTTGGCCACAGCCTTGACGGCGGCCTTCACCGGAGCGGCCTTCTTGGCAACAGCCTTCTTGGCGGGCGCAGCCTTGGCGACGACGGCCTTCTTCACGGCAGCAGCCTTCTTGACGACGGCCTTCTYGGCCTTGKCAGCGGGCGAAGCCTTCTTCAGGCCGGCCGACACGGCCAGGTCGTCGATGCGCTTGATCAGGCTCTGCACGTCGCTGGCGGACGGCACGTTCAGGGTCTTCAGCGCCTTGGCGACGCGTTGCTCGAAGATGCTTTCCAGCTTGTCCCAGTGCTGACCGGCCTTGGCGCCGACATCACCAGCCATGCCGCTGACTTTGGTGGCCACGGCGCTGAGCTTTTCCTCAGCGGCGGATTGGGTCTTCTTTTGCAATTTGAGTCCTTCCGAAACGAGGGCCTCGAAAACCTTGCCGCCTTCGCCCTGGGCCTTGGCGAAAGAGGCCAGACCGGCGGCCCAGATCTGCTGGGCGCTGTCCTTGACATTCTTGGCCATGTCGCCATCGAGCAGGCCAGCCGGGAAGCCGGTGGCGGCCGAGGCCTTCTTCTTGTCTGCCATCTTTTGAAGCTTCTTGACCATTTGGGTGTCCTTGCGAGTTAGCGCGGTTTGTTGGGATCAGCCGCCGGGACTGTAGCGGCGCGATCCCCCTTCAGCACGGCCATTCCTAGTGAGTGCGCTCTACGATGGCGAAGGCCGTTTCCTGGGGAAAGTGCCCAGCGGGCGGCCGCAAACCCTGGTCAAGAATCAGCGCGACAACGTCCAAATCCACAAGCAGGAGACCCGCATGCAGTATTTCGTCACCGGCGCCACAGGCTTCATCGGCAAGCGGCTCGTCAAGAAGCTGCTGGCTCGCCGCGGCAGCACGGTCCATTTCCTGATGCGCGAGGAGAGTGCGGCCAAGCTGCCCGACCTGCTCGCCTACTGGGGCGTCAGCAAGACCCGCGCGATCCCCGTCTACGGCGACCTGACGAGCAAGAAGCTCGGCGTGGCCAGCGACGCCGTCAAGAGCCTGAAGGGCAAGATCGATCACCTTTACCACCTGGCCGCGGTCTACGACCTCGGCGCCGACGAGGAGTCGCAGGTCGCGGTGAACATCGAGGGCACCCGCAGCATGGTCGAGTTCGCGCAGGCCATCGACGCCGGCCATGTGCATCACGTCAGCTCGATTGCGGCGGCAGGCCTGTACGAAGGCGTGTTCCGTGAGGACATGTTCGAGGAGGCCGAGAACCTCGATCACCCCTACTTCATGACCAAGCACGAGAGCGAGAAGATCGTGCGCAAGGAGTGCAAGCGCCCCTGGACGGTCTACCGCCCGGCCCTCGTCGTCGGCGATTCGACGACCGGCGAGATGGACAAGATCGACGGCCCTTACTACTTCTTCAAGCTGATCCAGCGCATGCGCCAGATCCTGCCGCCGTGGCTGCCCAGCGTCGGCCTGGAGGGGGGACGCATCAACATCGTGCCGGTGGACTTCGTCGTCGACGCGCTCGACCACATCTCGCACAAGGTCACCAAGGCCCACGGCTGCTACCACCTCGTCGACCCCAAGGGCTACCGCGTCGGCGACGTGCTGGACATCTTCAGCAAGGCCGCGCACGCGCCCAAGATGAACCTGTTCATCAACGCCGCGTTGATG
>NZ_JBFUMO010000090.1:0-14938 GCF_054049355.1 Roseateles sp. P5_E11
GGCTGAGAGGGCGAGAGGCAAGCCAACGCGCGGAACGCCCTCTCGGGCATGCCGGATTCCCGCTCACCGCTCTGAGCGGCGCTCATCACGCCGTCAGAGCGGCTGCTGCTCGTTCGACCCGCCCGTTCCTTCACGCTTGCCGCGGTGCTCGGCGAGGGCCAACCGTATGGGGATGCGGTTGGCTGGCTCGTGAACACCGCCGGCCGCCGATCAACGCCAAGCGGCGCGCAGCGACAAGCCGCAGGGCCAGTCGCCACCCCACCACTGCCGGCTCTTTCGTGAAATCAGGCGCACGCCACGTTGTTGACTAACGTGACACACGGCCCTAATCTGACAGCAACAAATCAGGAGCAGCCGCCGTGAATGAGACTTTGACGAGTAGTGAAGCTGCGCGGATATGCGGCGTGAGCTTTCGGACGGTGATTCGATGGATCGAGCGCAACGAGCTGCAGGCCTATCGGTTGCCTGGCCGTGGCGACTATCGCGTCCTCGCGACCGAACTKCGCCGGTTCATKAGCGTGCATGGCATTCCTGATCCCGATGACATGCCCGGGCAAGCCAAACGCATCCTGGTGGTCGACGACGAAGCCGCGATGGCCAGCGCGATCAAGCGGGCGCTCAAGCGCGAAGGCTTCGAGGTGGCCACCGCGAGCGACGGCTTCCTGGCGGGGTCGATGCTGCACGTCTTCAAGCCGCACCTGATGACCCTGGACCTCCAGATGCCCGGCATCGACGGCTTCGGCGTCCTGCGCTTCCTGCGCGAGCAGCCGCCGCCGTTTCCGCTGAAGGTGCTCGTCGTTTCCGGCGAGAGCGAGCAACGTCTGCAGCAGGCGCTCGAGCTGGGCGCGCATGGCGCGCTGGCCAAACCCTTCGAGAACGAGGAACTGCGGCAGGCCGTCGCGCGGATCCTGGGCGAAGCGCCCCGGGGCGCGCGCACCGGTGATGGCAAGGAGCCCTGAGGAGACCTTCGCTCGCATGGGGCGCAGCCATGAACAACCACAGGCCAGGCGACACGACCAGCCTGCTGGCGCGCCTGCGGGAGATGCAGGAGAGCCTGTCCCGCGTGGTGGCCGGCGTGCGCGAGAACTCCGAAGCGGTCGCCACCGCATCGGCACAGATCGCCCAGGGCAACAACGACCTGAGCCAGCGCACCGAGGAGCAGGCCTCGGCGCTCGAGGAGACCGCAGCTTCGATGGAGCAACTCAGCGCCACCGTCAAGCAGAACGCCGACAACGCCAGCGAGGCCAACGCACTCGCGCAGGGCGCCAGCGTCATCGCCATCAAGGGCGGCGAAGTGGTCGGCCAGGTCGTCGACACCATGAAGGCGATCAACGCCGGCTCGAAGAAGATTGCCGACATCATCGGCGTCATCGACGGCATCGCTTTTCAGACCAACATCCTCGCCTTGAACGCGGCGGTGGAAGCGGCGCGCGCCGGCGAGCAGGGCCGCGGCTTCGCGGTCGTCGCCAGCGAGGTGCGCAGCCTGGCCGGTCGATCGGCGAACGCCGCCAAGGAGATCAAGAGCCTGATCGGAGCGAGCGTGCAGCGTGTCGAGCAGGGCACAGCGCTGGTCGATCAGGCCGGTGCCACGATGACGGAAGTGGTCAACTCGATCAAGCGTGTGACCGACATCATGGTCGAGATCAGCGCGGCCAGCACGGAGCAAAGTGCCGGCGTGTGCCATGTGGGTGAAGCCGTCGGTCAGATGGACCAGGTCACGCAGCAGAACGCCGCGCTGGTGGAGGAAAGCGCGGCGGCGGCGGAGAGCCTGCGGGTGCAGGCACTGCGGCTGGTGCAGACGGTCGAAGTGTTCAAGCTGGCTCAGAGCAGCCCGGCGCACGAGCCCGCGGCGCCTTTGGCACCACGCGCCGCCGCGGCGCGCGTCGGCAGCGGTGTCAAGCGCCGCAGCCCGCAGCGCGCAAAGGCTGCGAGCCGGCCCGCATGGGGGCCCGCCAAGCTGGCCTAGGCGCCGGCGGCGAGTGACGCGAACGCTCGCGCCAGCACCGCGCTCGACGCCGCCAACGCCGCCCGCTCGGCCGCATCCATCGCTGGCTCCACCACCTGCACCGCGCCGCCCGCGCCCACCAGCGCCGGCAGGGACAACGCCACGCCGCGGATGCCACAGGCGCCCTCCTGCACGCGGCTGACGGGCAGAAGCCGGCGCTCATCGTTGACGAGGGCGCCGATGAGCTCGCTCGTGACGAGCCCGATGGCGTGGTTGGTGGCGCCCTTGCGCTGGATGACGTCGTAGGCCGCGCGGCGCACGTGGCCCGCCAGCGTGGCTTCCTCGTCCGCCGGCCAGCCGGCCCAGTCGCGCAGCGCCACGCCACCGACGCGCGCGCCGGACCACAGCACGACCGACGAGTCGCCATGCTCGCCCACGACCTGCGCATGCACCGACGTCGGCGACACCTTCAGGTGCATGGCCAGCCGCTCGCGCAGCCGCGCCGTGTCCAGCAGCGTGCCGGTGCCGATGACACGCTCCGGTGGCAGGCCGGCGGCCGCGGCGACCACGCGGGTCAGCACGTCGACCGGGTTGGTCACGACGATGACGATGCCGCCGAAGCCGGCCAGCGCCCGGCCCATGCCGGCGGCGATGCGGGCGTTGTCGCGCAGCAGGTCCAGCCGGCTCTCATCCGGCCGGCCGTTGCGCCCGGCGGCCAGCACGACGATGTCGGCCTCGCGCATCTGCGCCAGCGGCACGGCACTCACGGCGCAGCGCGGGTAGAAGGCCGCACCGTCGGCCAGGTCCATGGCCTCGCCCTCGGCCACGGCGGCGCGCTGGTCGCACAGCCACAGTTCGCGCGCATGCCCGGCGAGCAGCGTTGAAAACGCGACGCTGGTGCCGACCCAGCCCGTGCCGATGATGCCGATGCGTGCCTTCATGCCAGGCAGTATCGACCGCCGAATCCAGTTTTCACAGTTGGCGCGCCGTGCCGTTCAGCCGCGCCCGATGCTTGCCGTTCGTCGCATGGCAGGCGCGCGCCGCCCGGCCGCTGTCTAGCATCGCGCCCATTCGGAACCCAAGGAGGCGGCAATGAAGGAAGACGTGCTGGTGGCCCGCGGCCTGCGCAAGGCCTATGGCGACCGCGTGGCCGTGCATGAAGTGAGCCTTGAGCTGCGGGCTGGTGAGGTGCTGGGCCTGCTCGGCCCTAACGGCGCTGGCAAGTCGACGACGGTCGGCATGATCTGCGGCCTGACGGTGCCCGGTGCCGGCACGGTGACGCTGTCCGGCGGCGTCAGTCTCGCCAGCGACGAGGCCGGCTACAAGCGCCGCATCGGCCTGGTGCCCCAGGACATCGCGCTGTACGAGGAACTGCCGGCGCGCATGAACGTGGAGCTCTTCGGCAACCTCTATGGCATGGCGCCTGAACTGCTGAAGCGCCGCGCCGACGAGGTGCTGGCCATGGTGGGCCTGTCGGACCGCGCCAAGGACAAGCCCTCGACCTTCTCCGGCGGCATGAAGCGGCGGCTCAACATCGCCTGCGCGCTGATCCACGACCCCGAGATCATCCTGCTCGACGAACCCACGGCCGGCGTCGACCCACAAAGCCGCAACGCCATCTTCGACAACCTGGAGATGCTCAAGCGCGCCGGCAAGGCGCTGATCTACACGACCCACTACATGGAGGAGGCCGAGCGCCTGGCCGACCGCCTCGTCATCATCGACCATGGCCGCGTCGTCGCCAGCGGCACCCAGGCCCAGCTTTTCGCGTTGCTGCCGGCCGCGCAGACGCTGCACGTCGAGATCGACGGCGAGCCCAACGATGCGGCGCTGCAAGGCCTGGCCGGCTTTCCCGATGTCAGGCGGGTGGGCCAGCGGCTGGACGTCAGCGTCGCCGACATCGGCCGCGACGCCGGCGCCGTACTGGCCGCGCTGGCGCAGCGAGGTGTCAGGGTGCGCGGTCTCGCCTCGGCCCGCGCGACGCTTGAAGACGTCTTCCTCCAACTCACCGGCCGCGCCCTGCGCGACTGAAGAGGACACCCATGCAAGCCATCCTCGCCCTCGTCCGTGCAGAACTGAAGCTGCACTTCTCCAACCGCCGCGCGCTGCTCATGAGCATCGTCGCGCCCATCCTCATCGCCGCCTTCTTCGGCAGCCTGTTCGGCTCCAGCAGCAAGATGGCCGGCATCGCCGTCGGTGTCGTCGACCTGGACCACAGCCCGCTGTCGCAGCGCGTCGTGGCGGCACTGCAGGCCGAGTCCGCGTTGAAGACCACGGTCACCGATGAGGCCGACGTCGTGGCGCAGGTGCGCGCCGGCAAGCTGCGCGCCGCGGCCATCCTGCCGCAGGGCCTGGGCCAGCAGGCGGCGGGCGCCATGTTCGGCACCAGCCCGAAGCCCGTGATCGTGCTGCACTACGACCCCTCGCAGGCCAGCGCCCTGGCCGTCGTGCGCGGGCTGCTGGCGCAGACGCTGATGCAGGAGGTCAGCCGCAGCACCTTCAGCGCCGGCAGCCCCGTGCTGGCGGACATGAAGCAACAGGTCGAGACCTCGCAAGGCCTGGACACCGAACGCCGGGCCGAGCTTGTGCGCATGTTCGACAGCATCGGCGCCGTGCAAAAGCGCGAGGCCGCTCAGCCTCCGGGCGGTGCTTCCGCGGCGGCGGCGGGCGGCCTGTCCATGCCCTACACGACGCGCGAGGTCGAGGCCCTGCAATCCAGCGCCAATGCCGCCCCCGTGGCCTACAACAGCTATGCCCACTCCTTCGCCGGCATGGGCGTGCAGTTCATCCTGATGAGCGGCGTAGAGATGGGCATGGGCCTGCTGCTGATGCGCCGCCTGGGCCTGTGGAAGCGGCTGCGCGCGGCACCGCTGTCGCGCGCCCAGCTGCTGGGCAGTCGCATCGCCGCCAGCGCGCTGATCTCGCTGATCGTCTTCACCATCATCTACGTCGTGGCCATCGCCGCCTTCGGCGTGCGCGTGCTCGGCAGCCCTGCCGGCTTCGCGCTGGTGCTGGCCTGCTTTGCGTTGCTGACGGCCAGCTTCGGCCTGCTCATCGCGGCACTGGGCCGCACGCCCGAGGCCACACGCGGCCTGGCCATCCTGGCCACGCTGCTGATGGTCATGCTGGGCGGCGCCTGGGTACCGGCCTTCATCTTCCCGGAGTGGTTGCAGACGGTCTCGCTGGCCGTGCCGACACGCTKGGCCGTGGATGCGCTGGATGCGATGACGTGGCGCGGTCAGCCCTTCGCCGCGGCGCTGCTGCCCAGCGCGGTGATGCTGGGCTTCAGCGCAGCCTTCGGGCTGCTGGCGATCTGGCGGTTTCGCTGGGAGGAGTGATTTTTCAGGCCCAATGACGCTGCCCACAGGAAGACCTTGCTTCGTCGCGTCAGTCCACCTGAATGACCTTGTCCGCCGCGCGCAGATAGGCCAGCGCGGCCTCGGGGTCGCGCGAGCTGGCGGCGGCGGCTTCCAGTGAGTGTGTGCGGCGCAGTGCGCGGTTCAGCTCGGTGACCTCCTCGGCCGGGGCGCCGCCCAGTGCATCGGCCAGGCGCAGCGCGTCGGCCAGGTCGCGCAGCCCGCCGGTGGCCGGCGGGGTGAAGTCGGGGCACAGGCGGGCCACGAGCGAGGGATCGGTGCGCAGTGATTCGGCCAGCGCAACGAGATCGCGATCGCGCAGCGGTGCCAGGTGGCGGGTGCCGTGCAGCAGCAGCGGCGACAGCGCCTTCAACGCGCCCGAAGGCATGTTGGCGTGCAGATCTCGCAGCGTGGCCGCGGCGGCTTCGAGCTGGAAGCGGATGGCGGCCCGGGCGAATGGCAGCATCTTCGGGTCGCCCTCGCCCTGCTCCTCCACCTTGAAGCGCCACACGCTGGCCGCCGCCAGGTAGAGGTGGGAGAGCACATCGCCCAGCCGCGCGGACAGCAGCTCCATGCGCTTGAGCCGCCCGCCGAGCAGCCCCATCGCGAGGTCGGCCGTCAGCGCGTATTTGGCCGACAAGCGGGCGATGAGCCGGGCTTCCTTTTCAAGCCCTGGCGGCACACGGCCCTTCAGGCCGGCGCCGAAGAGGCTGGCGCCGAGGTTGCGCGCGACGTGGCCTGCGTGGCCCAGCAGGGCCCGGCCCAGCGCGGCTTCGTCCTTGGCCTGCACGGCAGCCATTTCGTCCATCACGTGTGGGTGGCAGCGCACGGCGCCCTGGCCGAAGATGATGAGGGCCCGCGACAGCAGGTTGGCGCCTTCCACCGTGATGGCAATGGGCGCATGCCGATAGGCCACGCCCAGCAGGTTGCTCGGGCCGCTGATGATGCCCTTGCCGCCCAGCACGTCCATGCCCGTGCTGACGGCGCGGCGGCCGGCCTCGGTGAGCTGCACCTTGAGGATGGCGCTGGCCACGCTGGGCCGCTCGCCGGCGTCGAGTGCCGCTGCCGTGTAGCGGCGCGCGGCGTCGGACGCGTACAGATCCGCCGCCGTGCGGGCTATGAGACCCGCAATGGCCTCGAAGCGCGCGATGGGCAGGCCGAACTGCTCGCGGATGCGGCCATAGCCCGTCATCACGTAGAGCGCTGTCTGCTGCATGGCCGCGCCCAACGCCGGCAACGAGATGGCGCGCCCCGCAGCGAGGCATTCCATCAGCATGCGCCAGCCCTGGCCCACCTGAGCCTCGCCGCCGATGACCCAGTCCATGGGCACGAACACATCGTCGCCGTGGATGGGCCCGTTCATGAAGGCGGAGTTCATCGGCCGGTGGCGGCGCCCGATCTCCAGCCCCGGCGTGGGCACGGGGATCAGTGCGCAGGTGATGCCGAGATGTTGCTCCGCCGGCGGGCGCGACGGGTCCACGGCTTGGAAGGCCAGCCCCACCACGGTGGCMACCGGTGCGAGCGTGATGTAGCGCTTGTCAAAGCGCACGCTGAAGCCGCGCACGGTGTGGCCGTCGATCTCGCGCTCGGTCAGCATGCCGGTGTCTGGGATGGCCGCAGCGTCGGAACCGGCGTAGGGCGAGGTGAGGCCGAAGCAGGGCAGGTCGCGGCCGTCCGCCAGGCGGGGCAGGTAGTGGGCCTTCTGCGCGTCCGTGCCGTAGCGCAGCAGCAGTTCGGCCGGGCCCAGCGAGTTGGGCACCATGACGGTCACGGCGGTGGCCACGTTGACGGTGGCGATACGGGTCACCACGGCGGCGTGGGCGAAATGGCCGAAGCCCAGGCCACCCTGCTCGCGCGGGATGATCATGCCGAAGAAGCGCCGCTCGCGCAGAAAGCGCCACACCTCGGGCGGCAGGTCGTGCGCCTCGTCGATCGCAAAGTCGTCGAGCATGGCGATCAGCTCGCGCACGTCGCCGTCCAGGAAGGCCCGCTCGTCCGCCGTCAGGCGGTTGGGCGCCATGGCGAGCAGGCGATCGAAGTCCGGCGCGCCGGCGAACAATGCGCCTTCGAAACCCACCGTGCCGGCCTCCAGCGCCGCGCGCTCGGTGTCGCCCATCTGGGGCAAGGCCTTGGCGAACGGTTCAAACGCCCAGCGACCCAGCAACGGGCCGAGCAAGCTTGCGATCACGGCTGTGGTCTCCTTGGGGCCCATGCTGCGCCAGGCGAGGGTGGCGCAGCGTCAGCCGTGTCTGATTCTCAAGATCGGTACGAACAACAAACGAAACAAACCCCTGCCTCGCCTGACGTTTCCTGGTGACCCGCGTCGAGCACAGTCAAGGCCCGTCCAACCAGCATTCAGGAGCCCTGCCATGTCTGTGCAACCGTCCCGTCCCTTTTCCTCACGCCGTGCGCTGGCCGCGCTCGTCGTCGCCTGCGCCTTCGTGTCGGGCGTGGCTCATGCAACCGATGCCACGCGAGGCATCGAGCAGGCGCTCACCACGGCGCTGCAGGACAAGCGCGGCATCACGCTCTACGTGGCCGGGCAGACGATCTCGGGCGCGGTGACGCGCATCGAACCGGGGCTGTGGGTTGAACTGCGCAATCAGCAGTTTGGCCRCATGATCGTGCGCCTGGACCGCATCGACGGCATCGCCGCGCCCTGAGCCCGAGCTTCGCGGCGGGCCCTTCTCACCGGGCGCTATCCGCAGCCGCCTTCACTGCGACTTCTTGAGTTCGATCTGCAGCGAGGTCGGCTCGCCGGCCTTGAGTTCCACGACGCCGCGACCGGACGCCCAGCCCAGCGCAATCACGTGGACTTCGGCCGCGCCCGGGGCGTTGAGAGTCAGCGAGGCTTCGCCGCGGTCATTGGTCACGAGGGAGATGCCGTCGCCGCCGCCGACCTTGACCTTCACGTCGGCGTGGCTGACGGGCTTGCCGTTGCCACTGACCTTAACGACCAGCCGGGTGGTCGATTTGTCCCGGTCTCGATCCTTGTCCTTTGGCGGTTTGCCTTTGGGGGCCTCGTCTTCATTGCCGGCCGGCGCCGACGCCGCGGCGTATGCAAGGGCGTGCTGTGGACGCAGCGCCGCGGCCAGGACCAGGACGACGCCGCAAAGCAAGGAGCGGCGGCAGGGCAGTGGAATTGTGTTCATGGGCGTGCTGCCTCCTTCTCGCCGCGGTTGGCGCTGAACCTCAACATGTCGGTCAGCACGTCGTCATAGTCCTGGCGTTCCTTGAAGCTGGCGCTCGCAGCAGGAAAGACGACCAGGTGGAACTTGACGGCGCTGTTGGCTTCGCGGCTGTCCGCGGGGCCGTCCGGCACCAGGAATTCGGTGATGACGATGGAGCAGCGAAGCCCCTGCGGCAACTGCGTGTTGTCCAGCATGGGGAAGTCGTATTGGCTGACCCAGAAATGCCGGTCCACGTCCTGTTCCGAGTCACCCGGGAAGTCGACGCGCAGCCTGACCTCCACCTCGCGGCGCTCCAGACTCACATCCACGATCTCGACCTGGAAGTGAATGGATTCGCCTTTGCCGCCCGGTGCCGCTCGTGATCGCGGCATGAGGCGCTGCAACGGGACCTTCTCGTCGATGAAGGGCTTGCCGAAGTTCTCCGCCCAACCGCCCAGTGGCTGTGGATAGCCCTTGGCGAAGCCCCGGTGCGACAGGCTGTCGACCTGCTTGGAGATCAGGTTGGCCGCGCTGAGGTCCAGTCGCTTCTTGAACTCGGCATTGCGCGGCGTGGACGAGGCGTCCTTGCCTGTCAGCTTGCGGGCCACGTCCTTGAACAGAGGCGCCAGGTCCAGCGACTGGTTGAAGTTGCTCGCGAGCAGTTCGAGTTGCAGCACCTGCGTTTCGAGGTCGCCCTTCTTGGGCTCCTTCAGAAAGTTGCTGATGACGACGTTGAACATGTCCTTGCGGATCTGTGCGTCAGACTGCTCGCGCTGCGTCAGCAACTGCGCGTACAGCTTCTCGTTGCCCTCGCGCGTCTCGCGTTCCTTCTGCAGCCCGGTCAGGTAGTAGCCGCCCACCACCGTCACGATCAGCGTCACTGCCGGCATGCCGATCGCCTTGATCCACTCCAGGCGAGTGGCGCCGGTGTCCTTCTCGCCGGGCTTGCCCTTGTCTTGCGCCTTGTTGTTGACCTTGTCCGCCTCCTTGACCGTCACCGCAGCTTCTCCAGCCGCTGCCCGACGACGAAATCAAAGCGCACGGGGTTCTCGAACAGATAGACCTCGAACGGCGGGCCGATGCTGGTGCCGCGCTGCACGCGCATCTCGCATTTGCCATTCACGGGCAGGCGCAGCGCGAAGCTGCCGTTGGCATCGCTCGTCGCCTCCGTGGTGCGTGCGCCCTGCCCGAAGCGGGGGCAGGCCAGCTGAACCTGTACAGCGCCCAGCGGCCCATGGTCCGAGCGGACGGTGCCGTACAGCGCCCCTGCCATGGCGCCGAGCGGCAGCATGGCCAGGGACAGTGCGGCGAGGCGGCTGAATCGCATCGTGATCTCCTGGCGAGGCTGGCACTGTGCGCCTTCACGGCAGGCCCATCAAGCCTGCGGGAACGGCATGTCAACTGTTTTGAGGATGTGAGGATGTCTGCGGGTCCTGGCAGGGCCTGCGCTTCGTCCCGAGGCGGCGTTGGCTCACGGTTCTTCTGATCGTGTTGGTGCTGCTGCTGATGGGCCGCCTGTAGGCCGTATCGCTTGGCCTGGGCGGTGCGCTCACAAGCTGTATCAACCTTGAACGTCAACCGCACGGGTTGCCTGGCGTTCAAGGAGGGCCGATGGGATGACCTCGGCCCTTGATGAAAGCACCGACCATGACCACGCTGACCCTCGTCTTCAATGGCCCTTCGAATCAGGCCCGCAGGGCACTCGGGGGACTGCTGCAGCGCTACCGCTCTGCCTATTTTGTTGAGCGCAGCAGCAATGAATATGCGGTGACGGCTGACGACGTCACCGCCGCGGAACTCGCGACGCAACCGCTGTGGTCGGCGCAGTTGGCCCAGGCGCCGGTACGCGGATGAAAAGCGCGCAGGACTCTGGCGCTGATCGCGGCTGAAAAGGCAAGCCGGGAGTTCTGGACAGGGCCTGCAGGTGCAACAACCACGCTCCCCGGGCCGCCTGGATGGCGAGCAAATGGTTGCGCTATCATTTTGGCATGAGCCCATCTCCACGAGCGAGCCTCCGATTCGGCCTGCTGACTGCCATCCTGCTGCTGGCCGGGTGCGCCGGCGCGCCGCGAGACGATGCCGGCGGCACCTGGCTGGCGGCCTGGGCCAGCGCGCAGCTGGAGCAGGCGCCGCCAGCTGACGCCCCGCTCGCGTGGCGCCAGCCCCTGCGCGACGTCAGCTTGCGCCAGATCGTGCGCGTGGACGCCGCAGGGCGGGCCCTCCGGGTGCGCATCAGCAACCTCTTCGGCGCCGAGCCGCTGACCCTGGGCGCGGCCAGCGTGGCCTTGGTGGACGGCGTGGTGGTCAACGCGGCCAGCCTACGTTCGCTGAGCTTTGGGAGTCGGCGTGAAGTCGTCGTGCCGGCGCATGCCGAGATCTGGAGCGACGTGATCGAATTCGCCGTCCCACGCCAGGCCGATGTCGCCGTGCAGATGCATGTGCAGGCCGGGCCGGCGCAGGCCAGTATGCATCCAGGTTCGCGCATCCGCAGTTGGGCGGTGCCAGGCGATCGCGTCGGCACGGCGGACTGGCCCGAGGCCGTGGCCCAGGAAGGCTGGAGACATCTGGCAGCCTTGGACGTGCGGGCTGCCAGAGTGCTGCCCGTCCTCGTCGCGACGGGTGACTCCATCACCGACGGCTATGGCGTGCCGTCGGGCAGCTACCAACGCTGGACCGATGTGCTGTCGCGTCGCCTGATGGCCGAGAAGCGGGAGGTCTCGGTCATCAACACGGGGATCGGCGGTGGGCGCCTGCTGCGCGACGGGCTCGGCCCCAACCTCGTGTCGCGTTTTGACCGCGACGTGCTGGAAAGAACTGGTGCCACGCATGCCGTCGTGCTGATCGGCGTCAACGATCTCGGCGTCAGCCACCGCGGCCGGCCGACGACGCCCGAGTCTCGCGCCACGCTGCTGGCCGAGATGAAGGCTGGTTTCACTGACCTCGCCCAGCGTGCCCGCTCACGCGGCGTCTGCTTGATCGCCTCGACCGTCATGCCCTATTCGGGCAGCGGCTATTACTCACCGCAAGCCGAGAACGAGGCCGATCGCCAGGCGCTGAACGCCTGGCTGCGTGAGCCGGGACGCTTCGATGCACTGGTGGACTTCGATGCGTTGATGCGCGACCCGGCGCGTCCGGCATTCCTGCGTGCCGAGGTCGACAACGACGGCCTGCATCCTTCGCTGGYCGGCTATCGCGTGATGGCCGAAGCCTTTCCTGTCGAAGTGCTCGACAGGCGATGCCCGAAGGTCAGCGCCCCTTGAGCTGACGCCAGGCCGCGAAGTCCGCGGCCACGTCGGCATCGGTCGGTGGGTAAAGGCCCAGCACGCTGCGGCCGCCCATCACCTTGTCCTGCACATAGTCCTCAAAGACGGTCATCTCGACGGCTTCGTTCGCGATCTCGTCGGCCAGGTGGGCCGGGATGACGATGACGCCCTCGGCATCGCCGACGATCACATCACCCGGGAACACCGGTGCATCGCCGCAGCCAATCGGCTCGTTGATGGCGATGGCCTGGTGCAGCGTCAGGTTGGTCGGTGCGCTCGGGCGCGAGTGGTAGGCCGGCATGCTGTAGCGGGCGATGTCGGGGCTGTCGCGAAAGCCGCCATCGGTGACGACGCCGGCCACGCCGCGCACCATCAGCCGGGCCACCAGGATGCCGCCCGCCGAAGCGGCACGCGCATCCTTGCGGCTGTCGATGACCAGCACCGCGCCTTCCGGGCATTCCTCGACGGCCTTGCGCTGCGGATGGGCGCGGTCCTTGAACACGCTGATGTCGTTCAGGTCCTCGCGCGCCGGCATGTAGCGCAGCGTGTAAGCCGGGCCGACCATGTTCGGCAGGCCGGGGTTCAGCGGGCGCACGTCCTGGATGAACTGACCGCGCAGGCCGCGCTTGAACAGGGCCGTGCACAGCGTGGCGGTGCTGACGCCCATCAGCTTCTTGCGGGTGTCGGGGTTCATGTGGGGCTCAATTGGAAGGGCCAAGGAACACAGCCACAGAGGCACAGAGACACAGAGGCATCCGGCTCTCTCTGTGCCTCCGTGTCTCTGTGGCTGTGTTCTTCAGCATGTGGGGCAAGCAGTTCTTAGTAGATCACCGGCTCGGGCACCGGCGCGCCGAACTGGGTTTCAAGGAAGTCGAAGTCGCAGCCCTCATGGGCCTGCAGGATGTGGCGGGCGAACATCCAGCCGTAGCCGCGCTCGTAGCGCGCGGGCGGCGGTGTCCAGGCGGCGCGGCGCGCGGCAAGTTCCTCATCGCTGACTTTGAGGTGGATGCGGCGGGCCGGCACGTCGACGGTGATGTTGTCACCCGTCTTCACCAGCGCCAGCGGGCCGCCGATGAAGGCCTCGGGGCTGCAATGCAGCAGGCAGCCGCCGTAGCTGGTGCCGCTCATGCGTGCGTCGGACAGGCGCAGCATGTCCGTCACGCCGGCTTTCAGCAGCTTGGTCGGGATGGGCAGCATGCCCCATTCCGGCATGCCGGCACCCTTCGGGCCGGCGTTGCGCAAAACAAGAATGTCGTCGCCGGTCACGTCCAGATCCGGGTCATCGACGGCGGCTTTGAGGCTGGGGTAGTCGTCGAACACCAGTGCCCGACCGGTGTGCTGCAGCAGGTGCTTGGCCACGGCGCTGGGCTTGATGACGACGCCGTCCGGCGCGAGGTTGCCGCGCAGCACGGCCAGCGCGCCTTCGGCGTAGATGGGGTTGTCCAGCGCGCGGATCACGTCCGCATTGAACACCTCGGCGCCGGCGACGTTCTCGCCCACCGTGCGGCCGTTGACGGTCAGCGCGCCGAGGTCGAGCTTGTCCCGCATGACGTTCATCAGCGCGGGCAGCCCGCCGGCGTAAAAGAAGTCCTCCATCAGGTAGGCATCCCCGCTGGGCCGGATGTTGGCGATGACGCCGACATGGCGGCTGGCCACGTCGAAGTCGTCCAGCGTGACCGGCAGCCCGGCGCGGCGGCTGATGGCGACCAGATGAATGATGGCGTTGGTGCTGCAGCCCATGGCCATGGCCACTGCAATCGCGTTGGCGAAGCTGCCCTTGCTGAGCAACTTCGCTGGCGTCAGGTCCCCCCACACCATCTGCACGATGCGCCGGCCGCATTCCGCCGACATGCGGATGTGGTTGGCGTCTGGCGCGGGGATGCTGCTGGCGCCCGGCAGCGTGAAGCCCAACGCCTCGGCAATGCCCATCATCGTGGCCGCCGTGCCCATCGTCATGCAGGTGCCGTGGCTGCGCGCAATGCCGGCCTCCATCTCGGCCCAGGCCTGGTCACTCAGGCGGCCGGCGCGGCGTTCGTCCCAGTACTTGAAGGCGTCCGACCCCGAGCCCAGCACCTGGCCGCGCCAGTTGCCGCGCAGCATCGGGCCGGCCGGCAGGTAGATGCAGGGCAGGCCCATGCTCAGCGCGCCCATCAAGAGGCCGGGCGTGGTCTTGTCGCAGCCGCCCATCAGCACGGCGCCGTCCACCGGGTGGCTGCGCAGCAGCTCCTCGGTCTCCATCGCGAGGAAGTTGCGATAGAGCATGGACGTCGGCTTGACCATGCTTTCGCTGAGCGAAATGGCCGGCAGTTCCAGTGGCCAGCCGCCCGCTTGCAGGACGCCGCGCTTGACGTCCTCCACCCGCTGCTTGAAGTGGCTGTGGCACTGGTTGGCATCGCTCCAGGTGTTGACGATGGCGATGACGGGTTTGCCGATGAAGTCCTCGGCGGCATAGCCCATCTGCAGCACACGGCTGCGGTGGCCGAAGCTGCGGAAATCGTCCTTGGCGAACCAGCGCGCGCTGCGCAGCTCTTCGGGTGTCTTGGTCATGGGCAGCGGCTTCATCGGGCGAGGGCGTCGAACTCCAGGCGCATCCAGCGCGCCAGCGTCTGGCCGGGGCGCAGGATGCAACCCTGCTCGCGCCAGGCCGGGTGGTTGGGCGCGTCCGGGAAGAACTGCGGCTCCAGCGCGATGCCGGCATGGCGTGAAAAGGGCAGGCCGTCGCGGCCCTTGGCATGGTGCACGAAATTGCCGCTGCAGACCTGCAGGCCAGGGTAGTTGGTGAAGAGTCGCATGGCCAGGCGTCCGTCGGCCGAGACCAGCGCGGCGGCGGGCGCCTCGCCGCGTGCGGCGTTCTCGTCCAGCACGAAGCAGTGGTCGTAGCCGCTGCCGCGCGCCTGCTGCTCGCCCTGGCCCAGGCCATCGCCGATGAGGCGTGGCTGACGCAAATCGAAGGGCGTGCCGTTGACCGGGGCGACTTCGCCGGTCGGGACCATGTCGGGCCGCACCGGCAGCATCGCGCTCGCGGCCACCTGCAGCCGATGGCCGAGCACGGGCGCTGCCGAGCCGTCGAGATTGAAGTAGGGATGGCTGGTCAGATTGACCGGGCAGGGCGCGCTCACGCGGGCGCCGAAGTGCAGCGTGAGGACTGGGCGCTGCGGGTCCAGGCGGTACTCGACTTCGGCACTCAGTGAACCGGGGTAGCCC
>NZ_JBFUMO010000091.1:0-14892 GCF_054049355.1 Roseateles sp. P5_E11
CCGCTGGGCCACCACGCAGGCCGCTGACGCCCAGCGTGGCGACAAGGCGCCCGTGCGCCGCGTGCACTATCTGTCGATGGAATTCCTGATGGGCCGCGCGCTGTCCAATGCGCTGGCCGCCCTGAAGCTGGTCGACCCGCTGGAAGCCAAGCTGGCCGAGCAGGGTCTGGCCCTGGGCGATGTGCTGGAGCGCGAGCCCGATGCGGCCTTGGGCAACGGCGGCCTGGGTCGCCTGGCGGCCTGCTTCCTGGACTCCTTCGCCGAGCTGGAGCTGCCGTCCTTCGGCTATGGCCTGCGCTACCGCTATGGCACCTTCGCCCAGGTCATCAGCCAGGGCCGCCAGCTGGAGCAGCCCGACGACTGGACGCGCGACTCGCCCGCCTGGGAGCTGCCTCGACAGGACCTGCGCTACGAGGTTGGCTTTGGCGGCCGCATCGAGGTCGATGCCTCGGGCGTGCGCCGCTGGCAGCCGGCCGACAGCATCGAGGCCCAGGCCTTCGACTTCATCGTGCCCGCCCACCACAGCGAGCGCGTCTCCACGCTGCGCCAGTGGCAGGCCACGGCGGCGCCCATCGCTTTCAAGCCCTTCTGCGAGGGCGACTACGCCCGCGCTGCCCGCCACCAGGTGCTGGCCGATGCGCTGAACTGGGTGCTCTACCCGGACGACTCCACCGAAGCCGGCCGCGAGCTCCGCCTGAAGCAGGAGGCCTTCCTCGTCAGCGCCTCGCTGCAGGACCTGATCGCGCGCCATCTGCGCGAGTTCGGCTCGCTGCACAACCTCGGCAAGACCAACGCCATCCATCTCAACGACACCCACCCGGCGCTCGCACCCGCCGAGCTGATGCGCCTGCTGCTGGACGAGCATGGCCTGGGCTGGGACGAGGCCTGGAAGATCACGCGCCAAGCCGTGGCCTACACCAACCACACGCTGATGCCCGAAGCGCTGGAGACCTGGCCGGTGCGCATGTTCGAGAACCTGTTGCCGCGTCACCTCGAGATCATTTACGAGATCAACCACCGCTTCCTGGAAGAGGTGCAGGCCCGCTTTCCCGGCGATCACGCCTTCGCCGCGCGGGTGTCCCTCATTGACGAAGGTAGCCACGGCAGCGAGCGCCGCGTGCGCATGGCCGCGCTTGCGTTGGTCTCGTCGCACCGCGTCAACGGCGTGGCCGCGCTGCACTCGGAGCTGATGGTGCAGACCATCTTTGCCGACTACGCTCGCATCTGGCCGGAGCGCTTCCACAACGTCACCAACGGCGTCACGCCGCGCCGTTGGCTGGAGCAGGCCAACCCGCTGCTGTCCGGGCTGCTGGACAGCCGCATCGGCGAGGGCTGGCGCAAGAACCTGGCCGAGCTGGGCGAACTGGCACCCTTGGCCGCGAACCGCGAGCTGGGCGAGGAATTCCTGGTGGTGAAGCGCGCCAACAAGGAACGCCTTGCCGCCGTCATCCGCCGTGAGCTGGGCATCTCGGTCAATGTCGACAGCCTGTTCGACATCCAGATCAAGCGCATCCACGAATACAAGCGCCAGCTGCTGAACATCCTGCACGTCATCAGCCGCTACCAGGCCATCCGCGACAACCCCGATGCCAACTGGGTACCGCGCACCGTCGTCATCGCCGGCAAGGCGGCCTCGGCATACCAGACGGCCAAGAGCATCGTGCGCCTGGCACATGACGTGGCCCGTGTCATCAACAGCGACCCGCGCGTGGGCGACAAGCTCAAGCTCGTCTTCCTGCCCAACTACAGCGTCACGCTGGCCGAAAGCATCATCCCGGCGGCCGACCTGTCCGAGCAGATCTCGACGGCCGGCACCGAGGCCTCGGGCACCGGCAACATGAAGTTCGGCATGAACGGCGCGGTCACGATCGGCACCTGGGACGGCGCCAACATCGAGATGGCTGAGGCCATGGGCGTGGAGAACATGTTCGTGTTCGGCCTGCGCGCCGATGCCGTCGCCAAGATCAAGCAGCTGGGCTACGACCCGCGCCTGTATGTCGAAGAGAATCGCCAACTCAAGCGCGTCATCGATGCCATCGCGGCGGGCGTCTTCAGCAACGGCGACACCGATCGTTATCGCGCGCTGGTGGACAGCCTGTTGCACCGTGACGTCTACCTGCTGATGGCCGATTTCGCCGATTACGTCGCCACCCAGGCCAAGGTCGACACGCTGTTCGCCGACCGCGCCGCCTGGGCCGAACGCGCCTTGCGCAATATCGCCGGCATGGGCCCGTTCTCGTCCGATCGCACGATCGCCGAATACGTGGACCGGGTCTGGTCCGTTAAAAGTCTCAATACCTGACGATGCTGAACGACGCCGACGTTGATTCCCTGCTGGCGGGCCGCCATGCCGATCCTTTCGGCCGGCTGGGCCTGCACGCGGATGACAACGGTCGGCTCTGGGTGCGCGCGCTGCTGCCCGGCGCCGCGGAAGTCGCGCTGCTGGATGCCAGCAGCAAGAAGCACATCGTCGACCTGGAGGAGCGCCGCGGCGGCTTCTTCGAGGCGCAGGTGCCGCGCCGCAAGCACCGCTTCGACTACCGCCTGGCCGTGCGCTGGACCGGGGGCGGCGAGGGCGTCTATGCCGACCCCTACAACTTCTACCCCCAGCTCGGCGACGACGAGCTCAAGGCCTTTGCCGAAGGCCGCAACTTCCGGCCCTGGCTGAGCCTGGGTGCACATGTCGTGCAGTACGGCGACGTCAGCGGCGTGCGCTTCGCGGTCTGGGCACCCAATGCGAAGCGCGTCAGCGTCGTCGGCAACTTCAACAACTGGGACGGCCGGCGCCACCCGATGCGGCTGCGCCACCTGGCCGGCGTGTGGGAGATCTTCGTGCCTCATGCCATCGAAGGCGATCTCTACAAGTTCGAGATCGTCAATGGCAACGGCGCGCTGCTGCCGCTCAAGGCCGACCCCTATGCCCGCCGCGCCCAGTTGCGGCCGGAGACGGCCAGCGTCGTCGCGGCCCTGCCCGAGCCGACGCCGCTGCCGCGCCAGCGTGAGCGCGCCAACCGGCGCGAGTCGCCCATCAGCGTCTACGAGGTGCACGCCGCCTCCTGGCGCCGCGRCGTGGCCGGTGACTTCCCGACCTGGGACGAACTCGCCGAGCACCTGCCCGCCTACGTGGTCGACATGGGCTTCACGCATGTGCAACTCATGCCCGTCAGCGAGCATCCCTTCGACGGCTCCTGGGGCTACCAGACGCTGGGCATGTACGCCCCCAGTGCGCGCTTCGGCCCGCCCGAGGGCTTCGCCCGCTTCGTCAAGGCTTGCCATGAGCAGGGCCTCGGCCTGTTGCTGGACTGGGTGCCCGCCCACTTCCCCGCCGATGCCCATGGCCTGGCAGAGTTCGACGGCACGCGCCTTTACGAGTACGCCGACCCCAAGGAAGGCTTCCACCGCGACTGGAACACGCTGATCTACAACTTCGCCCGCACCGAGGTGCGCGAGTTCCTGATCGGCAGCGCGACCTACTGGATCGAGCGCTGGGGCGTCGACGGCCTGCGCGTGGACGCGGTGGCCAGCATGCTCTACCGCGACTACTCGCGGCCCGCCGGCGAATGGATTCCCAACATCCGTGGCGGCCGCGAGAACCTCGAGGCCATCTCGATGCTGCGCGAGATGAACGAGCATGTCGGCGAGATCGAGGGCGCCATCAGCGTGGCCGAGGAGAGCACCAGCTTCCCCGGCGTCTCGGCGCCCACCTACGCGGGCGGCCTGGGCTTCCACTACAAGTGGAACATGGGCTGGATGAACGACACCTTGCGCTACATGGCCGAGGACCCGATCAACCGCCGCTGGCATCACGACAAGATGACCTTCGGCCTGATCTATGCGTTCAGCGAGAACTTCATGCTGCCCATCTCGCACGACGAGGTCGTGCACGGCAAGGGCTCCATGCTGGCCAAGATGCCCGGCGACGACTGGCAGAAGTTCRCCAACCTGCGCGCCTACTACGGCTTCATGTGGGGCCACCCCGGCAAGAAGCTGCTCTTCATGGGCCAGGAGTTCGCCCAGCGCCAGGAGTGGAACCATGCCGAGAGCCTGCCCTGGGGCCTGCTGGAAGACGACCGCCATGCCGGCGTGCAGCGCCTGGTGCGCGACCTCAACAAGCTCTACCGCGACCACACGGCCCTGCACCGGCTGGATTGCGAGCAGGGCGGTTTCGAGTGGATCAGTGCCCATGACGCCGAGCATTCCATCTATGCCTGGGTGCGCCGCGACGGCACGGGCCGCATGGTCGTCGTCGTCTGCAACATGACGCCTGTGCCGCGCGAGGGCTATTCGCTGGGCGTGCCCGACGGCGTGACCGCCTGGCGCGAGGCCCTCAACACCGATTCGGCCTACTACGGCGGCAGCAACATGGGCAACGGCGTCGCCGCGGCGGGCCTGCCCGTGCAGGCGATGCCGGCGCATGGCAAGCGCCTGTCCATCACGATCAACCTGCCGCCGCTGGCTACATTGTTTTTTGTTCCGATCTGAAGTAATGAAGCCCCCACGCTCACTCTGTTCGCTGCCCCCCGAGGGGGCGCCAACGCCCTCGGGGCGGCCCAGCGGGCGCTGAGTCCATGGCTCATCTGCCTGATCTGCAACCCGGCTGGCACGAGCCGTTGGGAGCGCTCGCCCGTGACGGCGGCGTCAACTTCGCCTTCGCGAGCGAGCACGCGACGCGCATCGAGCTCTGTGTCTTCGACGGCGAAGGCCAGCGCGAGCTGCGCCGCTACGCGCTGGACGGCCCGCATGACGGCGTGTTCCATGGCTTCCTGCCCGGCGTTGGCCCCGGCCTGGTCTACGGCCTGCGCGCCCACGGCCCTTATGTGCCCGAACAGGGCCACCGCTTCAACCCGCACAAGCTGCTGCTGGACCCGTACGCGCGCGAGATCGTCGGCCACTTTGGCTGGCGGGCCGAGCATCACGGCTACGAGCTGGGCCACCCGGACGGCCCGCGCTCGCTGGATGCGCGCGACAACGCGACGCAGGCGCTGAAGGCGCGCGTGGCGCCGCCGCCGGTCACCCATTCACGCGCCCACCAGCCGCGCCGCGCGCCAGCCGACGTCGTGCTCTACGAGGTCCACGTCAAGGGCTTCTCCAAGCTGCTGCCCGGCGTGCCGGAGGAGCTGCGCGGCACCTATGCCGGCCTGGCCCACCCTGCATCCATCGCTCATTTCAAGCGCCTGGGCGTGACGACGCTGTCGCTGCTGCCAGTGCACTACTGCATCGACGAGCCCCACCTTGCCGAGCGCGGCCTGCACAACTACTGGGGCTACAACACGCTGGGCTTCTTCTGCCCGGACCCGCGTTGGGCGAATGCGGCTCACCGCCACGACCCGACGGCCGTGACGGCCGAGTTCCGCCGCATGGTCGACGCGCTGCACGCCGCCGGTCTGGAGGTCGTGCTCGATGTCGTCTACAACCACACGCCCGAGGGCAACGAGTTCGGCCCGACGCTGAGCTTGCGTGGCCTGGACAACGCCACCTGGTACCGGCTCGTCGCGGATGACAAGAGCCGCAATGAGAACCTGACCGGCTGTGGCAATACCGTCAACTGTGCCCACCCGCGCGTGACGCAGTTCGTGCTGGACTCGCTGCGCTACTGGGTCGCCGAGATGGGCGTCGACGGCTTCCGCTTTGACCTGGCGCCGGTGCTGGGCCGCACGAACCAGGGCTATGACCCGAATGCCGCCTTCTTCACCGCGCTGCGCCAGGACCCGTTGCTGGCCGGCGTGCACCTGATCGCCGAGCCCTGGGACGCGGCCTACGACGGCTACCAGGTCGGCCGCTTCCCCGGCCGCTTCCTGGAGTGGAACGACAAGTTCCGCGATGCCGTGCGCGGCTATTGGCTCGGCGCCGGACCGGGCGTCGGGCGCGGAGAGCTAGCGCGGCGCTTCATGGCCTCGAGTGATGTCTTTCACCATGGGCAGCGGCTGCCCACCGCCTCCGTCAACTTCGTGGCCGTTCATGACGGCTTCACGCTGGCAGACCTGACGAGCTATTCCACCAAGCACAACCACGCCAATGGCGAAGAGAACCGTGATGGCCGCGACGGCGAGCTCTGCGCCAACTTCGGTGCCGAAGGCCCGACCGAGGACGCCGCCATCAACGCCACCCGCGAACGCGTTCGCCGCGCTTTGCTGGCCACGCTGCTGCTGGCGCAAGGCACGCCCATGCTGTGCGCCGGTGACGAGATCGGCAATGGCCAGGGCGGCAACAACAACGCGTATTGCCAGGACAACGGCATCACATGGCTGAACTGGGACCAGGCTGAAGGCCGCACGACCGAGCTCGTCGCGCAACTGCTGACCCTGCGCGCGAGCGAGYCGCTGCTGCGCCACCCGCGCTGGTTTGCCAGTGGCCCGGGAGACGCCAGCATTGCCTGGTACGCGCCCAGCGGCCACGAGATGAGCCCGCACGACTGGCACGACGCCGGCCAGCGCGCTTTCGGCGCCCAGCTGCGCGAAGCGGATGCCGGCGCGCCGCGGCTGATGATCGTCTTCAACCCCGACCCGGCGCCGCTGCCCTTCCTGCTTTGCAACGGGCCCTGGCAGCTCGTGCTCGACAGCAGCGGCGAATCGGCCGCGCCCCTCGTTCTTCCCGGCCAGCCGCTCAATGTGCCGGCCCGTTCCCTCGTCGTACTGCGCCACGCATGAACCTGAACCAACGCTCCTCGGGTGTGCTGCTGCACATCACCTCGCTGCCCGGCCCCCATGGCATGGGCGACTTCGGCCCCGACGCTTATCGTTTCGTCGACTGGTTGCAGTCCGCCGGCCAGTCCGTCTGGCAGTTGCTGCCGACGACGCCCATCGGCCCCGGCGACAGCCCCTACCAGGGCGTGTCGGCCTTCGCCGGCAGCCAGTGGATGGTGGYGCTGGAACCGCTGGTCGCCAAGGGCTGGCTGGCTCAACCCCATATTCCCTCCTTCAATGGTGCTCTGGTCGACTACGGCACGGTCACGCCCTGGCGCGAGCAGCAGTTGCGCGCCGCGGCCAAGGGCTTCTTCGCCAACGCGGCGGACGCGGACCGCATCGCCTTCGCCAAGTGGTGCCTGGAAGCGCAAAGCTGGCTGGACGACTACGTCCTCTTCATGGCCATCCGCTCGCCGCTGAACGGCCAGCCGTGGTGGGAATGGAGCGAAGGCCTGAAGAAGCGTGAGTCCGCGGCACTGGCGGCGGCGCGCAAGGACTACGCCGACGAGATCGCCTTTTGGCAATTCGTGCAGTGGCAGTTCGACGTGCAGGCCGGAGCGCTCAAGAGCTACGCCAACGAGCGCGGCGTCCACATCATGGGTGACCTGCCCATCTTTGTCGCCCACGACAGCGCCGACTGCTGGTCGCGCCCGGACCTTTACGAGCTGGACGACAACTTCCAGACCACGGTGGTGGCCGGCGTGCCGCCCGATGACCTCGGCCCGCTCGGCCAGCGCTGGGGCAACCCGCTCTACCGGTGGGACAAGATGGCCGACGAGAACTACGCCTGGTGGACGGCGCGCATCCAGCGCGCGCTGACGCAGGCCGACGTCTTTCGCATCGACCATTTCCGCGGCTTTGCCGGCTACTACGAGATTCCCGCCAGCAGCCCCGACGCCACGCAGGGCCAGTGGCTGACCGGCCCGGGCATGGCCCTCTTCGACGCCATCAGACAAGCCCTGGGCCCGCTGCCCATCGTGGCGGAGGACCTGGGCTTCATCACCGATGACGTGCACGCGCTGCGCGATGGTTGCGGCTTCCCCGGCATGAAGATCCTGCAGTTCGCCTTCGGCGCTACAGCGCAGCACGAATTCCTGCCGCATATGTGGCCCAGGGCCTCGGTGGCCTACACCGGCACGCATGACAACGACACCGTGCGCGGCTGGTGGGACCAGGCCAAGCCTCGCGAGCGCGCCTTTGCCGGCTCTTACCTCGCCTGCGGCGACCACGACGTGCACTGGGCCATGATCCGCGCTTGCGCGAATTCGGTGGCCAACATGGCCGTGTATCCGCTGCAGGACGTGCTTGGCCTGAGCAGCGCCCACCGCATGAACGTGCCCGGCGTGCTGGGCGGCAACTGGGGTTGGCGCTTCCACTGGGGCATGCTGGGCAGCGAGCCGGCGCGCGTGCTCGGACTCATCACCGCCGCCTCGGGCCGCGGGCCTTTCGAGCTGTTGCGTCTGCCCTGAGCGGCTCTCCCCCGCGAACCGGGGGCGGTTTTGCCCCCCTAACATCGCTGTTTTGGTCAGAGCGGTCCCCCTAGAAAGCTATCGCTCGATAGCATCCCCCTAGTTTTTCGCGGGGCCTTGCCCCGGTCGTTTTCCAGGGGAAGCTCAATCATGCAAATCAAGACTATCGCCGCAGCAGCAGCCTTGCTGGTTTCGGGCCTGGCTTCAGCTACCACGACGTTCAACGGTGGCGCCTACTCGGTCACCTACGACGAAACCACGACGAGCTTTGGTTCGATCAGCAGCTGGTTCGGTGGCGGTGGCGGTTTGGTCGGCTTCTCATGGTCGGTTGACCCGTCCGTGAATGTCACCAGCATTGGCGGCGCTCCTGCTTCGGCCACCTTCGCTGTTCCCGACTTCACGATCTGGGTCAACCCAGGCTACGCGCTGAGCGGCGCGCTCACGTCCAGCCTCGGCAATATCGTCTATTTCCAGAGCGGCGTCGGCGCGACGACGTCGATCACGGCGACGGGCAGCATGTCGATTGACGGAGGCCCGGTTGTTGCATTGCCGGCTGGCGCCCTGACCCAGACCCCGAGCTCGCCGTCCCTCGGCTTTTTCTCGGGCTCCACCAGCGTCCCGCTCGGAGGTTTCAGCAGCTTCGCAGTGACTGGCGCCTCGATCACGCTGAACGCCATGGGCGGCAGCTTCGCTGCCATCGGCGCCCAGCCGCAGAACAAGCTGACGTTCGAGTTCACCGCCGTCCCCGTGCCGGAACCCGAGACCTACGCGCTGCTGCTCGCCGGCCTGGGCATGGTCGGCCTGCTGGCTCGTCGCCGCCAAATGCGCTGATCGGCTCTTGCCGAACGCAGCAAGGGCTCCGCAAGGAGCCCTTTTCAATTCAGCGCGAGATTTCCAGGATCAGCGGGCTGCGCGCCGGCACGGAAAGCGTGGCGCCGAGTGGGAAATCCCGGCCGCCGAGCACATCGCGGGCGCGGTCGCCGCTTGCCACACGCTCGCTGAAGCGCGACAGCACGAGCTCGACCGGCTTGGTCCCTTTGTTCAAGGCGACCATGACGGTGCGGCCACCGCCGTAGCGGAAGAAGACATAGCAGCCCTCCAGCGGCGCGTACTGCATCAGTGCGCCATCGTGGATGACCGGCGCGGCCTTGCGCCAGTTGAACAGGCGGCGCACCCAGTCCTGCATCTCGCGTTGCTCGGCGGTCAGGCCAGCGCCGGTGAAGGCGTTGACCGTGTCGCCCTTCCAGCCGCCGGGCATGTCGGCGCGCACGCGGCCGTCGTCGCGCTCCACGGGGCTCTCGAGCAGGATCTCGCTGCCGTAGAACAGCTGCGGGATGCGCCGCGTGGTGGCGAGGTAGGCCAGCGCGATCTTGGTCAGGCCGACATCGCGCTTGAGCAGCGAAAACAGGCGCGGCGTGTCGTGGTTGCCATCGAACAGCACCAGGTTGGCCGGGTCCGGGTAGACGAAATCATGGGCCAGGCCCTCGTAGAGCTTGGTCAGGCCCGTGTGGGCGCCGTCTTCTTCCGTGAGTGCCGCCAGCAGATTTGTCTGCAGCGGGAAGTCCATCATGCTCGGCGTGTACGACACATAGCCATCGTGGTTCTTCTTGCCGCGCTGCCAGTAGGACACGACGGCCGGATGCGGGCTCCATTCCTCGCCGACGATGTTCAGGCGCGGGTACTCCTGCATGACGCGGGCTGACCAGCGGGTCAGGAAGTCGCGGTCGGAGTAGGAGTAGGTGTCGGTGCGGATGCCTGACAGGCCGAAGCGCTYGACCCACCACAGCGTCATCTGCGTCAGATAGGTGGCCAGCTCGGGCCGGCGCTGGTTCAGGTCGGGCATGCCGGGAACAAMCCAGCCATCGGTGAAGCGCAGGCGGTCGCTCGGCGACGCGTAAGGGTCCTGCAGCGTCATGCGCGCGTGGTGGGTTTCGGTGTATCCGGCTGGCCATTGGTTGACCCAGTCCGGCGCCGGCAGGTCGGCCATCCACCAGTGGCCGCTGCCGATGTGGTTGAGCACGATGTCCTGGATGACGCCGACGCCCTGGGCCCGAGCCTCGGTGGCGAAGGCGCCGAAGTCGTCGTTCGTGCCGAAGCGCGGATCGATCTTGTAGAAGTCCGTCGCCGCATAGCCGTGATAGCTGTACCTGGCGCTGTTGTTCTCGACCAGCGGCGTCGGCCAGACCTGGGTGAACCCGAGCCCGGCGATATAGCCCAGGTGCTGGCGCATGCCGGCCAGGTCGCCGCCGTGGCGGCCGCCGGGGTCCGCGCGGTTGACGCCTTCCTTCATGTCGGCCTGCCGGCCGCTGCCACTTTTGGCGAAGCGGTCGGGCACGACGAGATAGATGGCGTCCTTGGGGCCGAAGCCCTGGCGATCGGCTGAGCCGGGTGCGCGGGCCAGCAGCGAGTAGCGCAGCGTGCGGCCGGCAATGGTCAGCAGCAGTTCGCCCGGCTTGGCGTCGGGGCTCACGTCGAGGTCGATGAAGAGGTAGTTGGCGCTGGTGGCGCGGTGGCTGCCCTTCAACCTCACACCGGGGTAGGGCGCCAGCGTCGGCTGGGCGCCGGCAATGCCGCTGCCATGCAGCATCAGTTGCAGGGAGGTGTCGTGCATGCCGACCCACCAGTTGGGCGGTTCGACATGCTGCAGGCCGGCGGCCATCGTGTTCAGGCTCATCAACAGGGCGGTGGTCAGGGTGATCAGGGACTTCATGGCGCTTGCAAGCTGTAGACGCGCACGGACAGCGGCGKCAGCGTGGCGCCGCCGCCCTTGGGATAGAGCGCCCGGGCGCGCGCCGGCAGTTCGATGGTGGCCGGTGTGTCGCCGTAGTTGATGGCAACGAGGACACGCTCCTTGCCCAGCACGCGCTGGAAGCTCCAGACGGCGCCGTCGATGCGGTCGGACTCGTAGCGGCCCAATGTCAGTGCCGGCGACGCGCGGCGCAGCGCGATCAGCTCACGGTAGAAGTTGAACAGCGAGCCGGCGTCGCGCTGCTGGCTTTCGGCGTTATAGGCACTGCGGTTCAGGGCCAGCGGGCGGAAGGGCTGGGGGTTGGTCGTGAAACCACCTGCCGCGGTCCAGCTCATCGGCGAACGCAGCGGATCGTCACCCTTGCCGTCGATGCCAGCCTGGCCGATCTCCTCGCCGTAATAGACGAAGGGCGTGCCGGGCAGCAGCAGATAGCTCGCCGCGGCGAGGCGGTAGCGGGCCTCGTCGCCATGCAACTGATCCCAGACGCGCTGACCGGTGAAGATGTCGTGGTTGTGCAGAAAGGTCGCCATCGTCGGCGACATGCTGCGGTAGTAGTCGGCCACCTTCTGCACCGCCGCAACCTCGCCCTTGGCGGCCTTCATCAGCTCGTAGTTTTGATTGAACGCAAAGGCGCCGCCGCACAGGCCGGGGTCGCCGTAGGCGATCGGCTCGGCCGTGGCCTCGCAGACGACATAGCGGCCGGGATAGCTCTTGATCAGGTCCTGGAACTGCTTGGTCAGCGCGCGGCTCTCGGGCTGGTCGTTCCAGTCCTTGGCGTTGTTCTCGATGAGGTGAGGCACGGCATCCAGCCGGTAGCCGTCCAGGCCGCGGTTGAGCCAGAAGCGCAGCGAGTCCTCGTGGTACTGCACCACGGCCGGGTTGCGCATGTTGAAGTCGGGCATCTGCGGGCCGAAGGTGCCGAAGAACACGTCCGGCGCACCAGGCTTCGGCGCGGGCAGGTCCTTCAGTTCGCCGGGCCAGTCCCACGGCTTGGTGGCGGCGTCGTACCAGGGATATTTGCCCCAGATGTCCCAGCCGGGGCCCGGCGCGGTATTCCAGACGAACCAGCTGCGCCAGGGGCTATAGCGGTCGGCCACGGCCTCTTGGAAGGGCGGGAATTGCCAGGACGCGTGGTTGATGACGTAGTCCATGACGATGGCGATGCCGCGCTGGTGCGCCTCGCGGATCAGCTCGTCGAAGTCGGCCAGCGTGCCGTACTGCGGTTCGATGGCGCGGAAGTCGGTCGTGGCGTAGCCGTGATCGTGATCGGAGCTGGCGGTGATGGGCATCAGCCACAGGCCGCTGACGCCGAGCTTCTTCAGGTAGTCCAGTCGCCGGGTCAGGCCTTTCAGGTCGCCGATGCCGTCGCCATTGCTGTCCTGGTAGCCGCGCACGAAGACTTCCATGAAGACGCCGTGCTGCCAGTTCGCGGGCAGGGCGCTGGCGCGCGGCTGGGGCGGTACCGGCCGTGTGTCGATCTGGGCTTGTGCCGTGGCCGCTGCGGCCAGTGCGAGGGTGAGCAGCAGTTGCTTTTGCATGGTGTTCAGCAGGTGGCGGTGTGGACGAGAAAACTTGTCCATGAGGCAGTCATGTAATCAAACTACTTATCAATCTGATGTCGAGCATAGCGACGACATTGGGTGATTCGCTAGCGGGATTTCGATTAATGTAGTTTTGCTACTATTCAAAAACAACAAGGAGACCTTCATGCCATCTCGCCCCCTGCTGTGCTGCATGGCGCTGGGCCTGACGCTGATTGCCGGTGCAGCGCGCGCCAGCGATCTGGACGATTGCAATGCCGAAGTGCCGATCCCCGCACCTGCTGCGCGGCCGGCAGCCGAGGCCTATTGGCTGGATGCGCGGACCGTGCAGTGGCCGGGGCTGAAGCTGCAGGGCGGCGACCGTGTGCGCCTGTATCACGCCCGGGCGGCGGGGCTGAAGGCGCCGGCTGGCGACAGGGTCACTGGCGCCGATGGCGCGGTCGAACTCGTGCTCGCCACGGCGGCGCTGCCGGCGCGATTCCGTTTCATCGGTGAGGGGCCGCGCTTCGCCATTGCGGGCGGCGCGGATGCCGCGGCCCTGCTGCGTGAGCAGTTGATGCTGGTGCACGAAGCTGCCGACGGCCGGGTCATCGGCGCGACGGGCCTGCAATTGCCCGGCGCCCTGGACGACCTCTATGCCGCGGCCGAGCGCGTGACGGATTTTGGCGCCCATCCCGCCAAGGCGCAGACGCGCTTTGCCGTCTGGGCCCCGACGGCCCAGCGCGTGCTGCTGTGTCGCCATGCCGGGCCCGAGTCGCCCGCGGTGGCGGTCGATGCGATGCGTCTCGATGCCGCCATCGGTGTCTGGCGCGCCGAGCTGCCCGGCGACCTGAGCGGCCAGTCTTATCGTTACCTCGTCGACGTCGTCACGCCCACGCACGGTCGCGTACGCAACCTCGTCACCGACCCCTATTCGGTTGCGCTGACGGCCGACTCGCGGCTCAGCGTCGTCGCCGACCTTGCTGCCCCCGCGCTCAAGCCGCGTGGCTGGGACGCCTCGCCGCGCCCGACACGCGTGAGGCTCGCCACCGACCAGGTCATCTACGAACTGCATGTGCGCGACTTCTCGGTCAGCGACACGACCGTGCGGCCCGCCTGGCGCGGCAAATACCTGGCCTTCACGGAGACCCGCTCCGATGGCGTGAAGCATCTGCAGGCCCTGGCCAGCGCCGGCCTGACCGACGTGCACCTGCTGCCCGTCTTCGACCTCGCCAGCGTGCCCGAGCGCGGCTGCAAGACACCCACCGTGCCCGTTGCACCGGCGGATAKCGAAGCCCAGCAGGCCGCCGTCATGGCCGTCGCGGCCGACGACTGCTTCAACTGGGGCTACGACCCCTGGCATTTCAACGTGCCGGAGGGCAGCTACGCGACCGATCCGCACGAGCCGGCGACGGGCCGCTCCCGAGGCGGCTCCACCCCCTCGGGGGGCGGCGACGCGCATTTGGCGTCGCCTGGGGGCGCTATGAGACGCGTGGTCGAGTTCCGCGCCATGGTCATGGCCCTGCACAAGGCCGGGCTGCGTGTCGGCATGGACATGGTCTACAACCACATGTCGGCTGCCGGCCAGGCGCATAAATCGGTGCTGGACCGCCTCGTGCCCGGCTACTACCACCGCCTCAACGCCAAAGGCGAGATCGAACGCTCGACCTGCTGCGACAACACGGCCACCGAGCACCGCATGATGGCCAAGCTGATGATCGACTCGGCGGCGCTGTGGGTGCGCGAGTACAAGATCGATTCGATGCGTTTCGACCTGATGGGCCACCAGCCGCGCGAGGCGATGGAGAGGCTGCAGGCCCGCGTCAATGCGGAAGCCGGCCGGCCCG
Source organism: Roseateles sp. P5_E11 (assembly GCF_054049355.1). Taxonomy (NCBI): domain Bacteria; kingdom Pseudomonadati; phylum Pseudomonadota; class Betaproteobacteria; order Burkholderiales; family Sphaerotilaceae; genus Roseateles; species Roseateles sp. P5_E11. The sequence continues at coordinate 14,269 of NZ_JBFUMO010000091.1, forward strand.
TGCAACTGCTGGGCGAGGGCTGGAACTTCGGCGAGGTGGCGAATGGCGCCCGCTTCGTGCAGGCCTCGCAGCTGAGCCTGAACGGCAGCGGCATCGGCACCTTCAGCGACCGCGGCCGCGATGCGGCGCGTGGTGGCAGTGCAGGCGAGGGCGGTGACGACAGCGTGCGCCGCCAGGGCTGGCTCAACGGCCTCGTCTACGCACCCAACGCGCTGGCAAATGCAAGGCCGGAGGAACTGCTGACCGCCGCCGACATGATCCGCGTCGGCCTGGCAGGGTCGCTGCGCAGCTTCGAGCTGACGACCTGGCGCGGCGAGAAGAAGCGCCTGGACGCCATCCCCTATGGCGACCAGCCCGCGGGCTTTGCGTCAGAGCCCAGCGAGGTTGTCAACTACGTGGAGAACCACGACAACCAGACGCTGTTCGACATCAATGCGCTGAAGCTGCCGCTGGCCACCTCGCGCGAGGATCGCGCCCGCGTGCAGATGCTGGGAGCCGCGCTGGTGGCCTTCAGCCAGGGCATCGCTTACTTCCATGCCGGCCAGGACATCCTGCGCAGCAAGAGCATGGACCGCAACAGCTATGACAGCGGCGACTGGTTCAACCGGCTGGACTGGAGTTATC
>NZ_JBFUMO010000092.1:0-14875 GCF_054049355.1 Roseateles sp. P5_E11
ACCGTATAGAGATAGACGTCGTCCAGCTGGGCGACCTCGGGCTCGATGTCGCGCGGCACGGCCAGGTCGACCATGAACATCGGGCGGTGCTTGCGTTTCTTCAGCGCCCGCTCGACGGCGCCCAGGCCGATCAGCGGCAGGCTGGAGGCCGTGCAGGAGACGACGATGTCGAACTCATGCAGGCGCTCCGGCAAGTCGGCCAGGCGCATGGCCTCGGCGCCGAAATGGGTGGCGAGCTTCTCGCCGCGCTCAAGAGTCCGGTTGGCCACGGCCATCTGGCGCGGTGTCTTGGCCGCGAAGTGAGTCGCGGTCAGCTCGATCATCTCGCCGGCACCGACGAAGAGCACGCGGGTCTTGGCCAGATCCTCGAACAGCTGGCCGGCCAGCCGCACGGCGGCGGCGGCCATGCTGATGGAGTGGGCACCGATCTCGGTGGAACTGCGCACCTCCTTGGCCACCGAGAAGCTGCGCTGGAAGAGCTGGTGCAGCGTGGTGCCCAGCGCGCCGGCGTTTTCGGCCTCGCGCACGGCCTGCTTCATCTGGCCGAGGATCTGCGGCTCGCCCAGCACCATGGAGTCCAGGCCGGCCGCGACGCGGAAGGCATGGCGAGCGGCATCGCTGCCCTGCATCACATAGGCATGCTCGCGCAAGGCGCCGGCCTGCACGCCGCCGGCATCGGCCAGCCAAGCGATGGCCGGTTGCACCAGGGTCGACGGTGCGGCCACATAGACTTCGGTGCGGTTGCAGGTCGACAGGATGGCCGCCTCGGGCGTGCCGGACAGCTTCTGGCGCAGGCCGGTCAGTGAAGGGGCGAGCTGCTCGAGCGTGAACGCAAACCGCCCGCGCAGATCGAGCGGGGCGGTGTTGTGGTTCAGGCCGAGAGCAAAGACGGACATGGGCGTGAATTGTAGGATTCGCGGCTTTTCCGCATCTGACATCGGTCAAGCCCGAATGAGCCCACTTGACGCCTTTTGGCACATCGCGAATCTCTTTGCCCCAGCCTGGGGGCTGGCGGCGCTACTGGCGTTGGCGATCAAGGGCCTGTGGCGGCGGGTGGCGAAGCCTCTGGCGTGGCAACGGTTGTGGGCCTGGGGTGCGGCGGGCGGCACGGCGGCCACCATCGCCACGCTGATCCTGCTGGGCCGAGATGGCCGCATGGCGGGCTATGCCTTGCTGGTGCTCGGCGTGGCCTTGCCGCAATGGTGGCTGCTGAGTTTCAAGCGCTAAGCACGTCTTCCGTCGTCACGACCTCGCCGCGCAGCGAATGCGCGAAGGCCGTCGTGATGCGCACATCGACCAGCTGGTTCATCAGCCGCGGCGAGCCGGGGAAGTTGACGATGCGGTTGCACTCGGTGCGGCCCATCAGCTCCGAGACGTCCTTGCGCGCATTGCCGGTGACAAGCACCTTCTCGACCTTGCCGACCATGCCTTGCGAGATGGTGATGGCATGTGCCTCGATGGCCGCCTGCAGCTCCTGCAGCCGTTTGACCTTGACCTCGTAGGGCGTCGTGTCTTCCAGCGCCGCGGCCGGCGTGCCGGGGCGGGGGCTGAAGATGAAGCTGAACGAGGCGTCGAAGCCGACGTCGTGCACCAGCTTCATCAGCCTGGCGTGGTCTTCGTCCGTCTCGCCGGGGAAGCCGACGATGAAGTCGCTGGCCAAGCGCAGGTCCGGGCGGATGGCGCGCAGCTTGCGCACAATGCTCTTGAACTCCAGCGCCGTGTAGCCGCGCTTCATCGCCATCAGGATGCGGTCGCTGCCATGCTGGACGGGCAGGTGCAGGTGGTTCACAAGTTGCGGGATCTTGCCGTAGGCCTCGATGAGGCGGGGGCTGAACTCGTTAGGGTGGCTGGTCGTGAAGCGCAGGCGGCGGATGCCGGGGATCTCGGCGGCGTATTCCAGCAGCAGGGCCAGGTCGGCGAACTCAGGCGTATCGCCCATCTTGCCGCGGTAGGCGTTGACGTTCTGCCCCAGCAGGTTGATCTCCATGACGCCCTGGTCAGCCAGGCCGGCGATCTCTGTCAGCACGTCGTCAAACGGGCGCGAGACCTCCTCGCCGCGGGTGTAGGGCACCACGCAGTAGCTGCAGTACTTGGAGCAGCCTTCCATGATGGAGACGAAGGCCGAGGCACCCTCGACCTTGGCCGGCGGCAGGTGGTCGAACTTCTCGATCTCGGGGAAGGAGATGTCCACCTGCGGGCGGCGCTGTTCGCGGCGGGCATCCAGCATGGCGGGCAGGCGGTGCAGGGTCTGCGGGCCGAACACGATGTCCACGTAGGGTGCACGCTCGATGATGGCCGCGCCTTCCTGCGAGGCGACGCAGCCGCCGACGCCGATCATGACGCCCTTGGCCTTCAGGTGCTTCACGCGGCCGAGGTCGCTGAAGACCTTCTCCTGCGCCTTCTCACGCACCGAGCAGGTGTTGAACAGGATGAGGTCGGCCTGCTCGACATCGGTCGTCGGTTCGTAGCCTTGGGCGGCGCCCAGCACGTCGGCCATCTTGTCCGAGTCGTACTCGTTCATCTGGCAGCCGAAGGTCTTGATGAAGACCTTTTTTGTCACGACCTCGCTCATGGCTTGCTCCAGGTCTGGTTGCCCGGGTTGAACTGCCAGGTTGCCGACTCGGCCGGCGTCGTCGGCCAGGGTTTGTTGGCGATCTCGGCCGGGTTCAGCAGCCAGACGTCCATGATCAAGCCGCTGTTCTCGACCGTGTAGTGCACGATGAACTTCTGGCCGGTGATGGCGCCTGGCTGCACCAGCAGATTGGTGTCGCCTTTGATGCGGCTGCCGGGTGCGAGGCGCGCGTACTTGCCGTTCAACAGCACGTCAGGGTGCTGGGTGACGACGAGTTCGCCACGCAGGGTCTGAGGCGTGAAGAAGCGGTGCGTCTGGGCCTGGGCGGCCAGACAGCTGACGGCCAGCGCCAGCGGGAGTGCACAGCGGTACATGGTATGTGTCCAGTGGCTGCGGTTGGAAATGAAAACGACCCGGGAGTGCCCCGAGCCGTCGGGCTCGGCATGACGAGCCAAGCGCCCGCCATTGTAGCGACGGGACCGGTTGAGCTTGGTGGCGGCTCATGCGCGGCAGTCCCCGGCATGGAAAGGATTCGGCAAATTTTTCAAGCTGGCCGCGTCGGCATCCCTTCGGTGCAAAGACGGGCAGGAAATCCTTGCCGCTGCCTGAGGCGGGAACGGCCTTTGCCAATTGAAATGTTGGCAGCCGCCTGTCCACCGCGCCCAGAGCGCATACACGGCTTGAACATGAAAGATTTACCCACCCTCCATGCCGCCGATGAGAGCTCGACCGCGGGAGTTCACGCCCGAGCCTGGCTGCAGGACGACGTGGAGGAAGGTATCCGGCGCGGAGCGGCGTACGCGGGCGACTGGCGATACAACCGACTGTTGGCAGCGTTGCTGCCGGAGCACCGCCAGAGGTGGCTGGCGCAAGCGGAATGGGTCCACCTGCGCCCCGGCCAGATGCTTCACGAAGCGTCTGCCTTCATCCAGTGGGTGTACTTTCCGATCACCGCGCTGGCGTCGCTCTCGGTGCCGGATCGCGCGGGCGCCTGCGCCGAAGTGGCGACAGTTGGCCGCGAAGGTGTCGTGGGTCTGCCGCTGATCGATGGCAACTACACGCGCAGCCGCGCCGTGGTGCACATGCCGGGCAAGGCGCTGCGCCTGCGTGCCTCTGCCGTGGCCGAGGAGTTCGCGCGCCACGCCACGGTACGCCGGCTGCTGCTGGCCTATTCGCAGGCCCTGGTCGCCGAGATCATGCAGACCGCCTTATGCAGCCGGCATCATGGCCTGGAGCAGCAGCTCGCGCGCCTCATCCTGCTGCGGATGGACCGCCAGCAGTCCGATGAGCTGACCCTGACCCAGGAGTCCATGGCCGGCATGCTGGGCGTAAGACGCGAGAGTGTGACGCTGGCTGCAGCTCGGCTGCAGCAGGGGGGCTATATCCGCTATGCGCGGGGCCATATCACGGTACTGAATCGCAGCGGACTAGAGACGCGCACCTGCGACTGCTATCACACCATCCACCGCGAGTTTGAGCGCTTGCTGCGGCCCCGCCCGGTCTACTGACGCCGGGGCTGGCCCCGGCGTCCCTTGCGTCAGCCCTGCTTGCGCTGGCGACGGTAGCCGAGGAAGCCTGCGGCAGCCAGGCCGCACAACAGCATGGCAGTGCTGCTCGGCTCGGGCACCGGCGCAAAGTTCAGCGATCCGCCGCCCTGGCGAATGCGGAAGCAGCCCGCGAACGGCTCGACCTGTGACGGCGTGTTGGAGAAGGCCGTCAGTGCGACCGAATAGAAGGGATTGGGCAAGAAGAACGTCGGCTGGTTCAGCGCCACCGTCAGCATGGCGTTGGCCGAGGGGCTGAAGGTGCCGCCGCCGGTCGGCACCGTCAGCACGCTGCCCGAGATCAAGGCACCGCTGGCCAGGGCCACCTCACTGCTGGCTGTTTCGGTGGGCGTGTTGCCACTGAAGCCGAAGGTCGCTGTGCCGTTGTAGCCGTACAGCGTGTAGGTCAAGGTCGTGAAGTTGCCGAAATTGAACGTCGTGGTCGGATCGTTCGTCGTCGTGCCGGTACCGGTGAAGGCGAGATACAGCCCGTAGTCGGTGTTCAAGCCGGTGGGTGTGAGGGCGTTGCCGCCGAGCTGGAAGCCGGTGACGGGCAGATAGCCGGTCTCGGTGAAGTTGCCCAGTGCGTCGATGGTGACGGTGGAATAGTCCGAGATCAGGATGTTGTCGGCCGTGAGCGACGCGCCGTTCAGCCCGACCGCAGCAGGGTCGAGGGTGAACGAAGGCAGGGCCGCGGAAGCGGCGGCACAGACCGTCATCAGCGCGATGGCGACTGAGGCGCCGTGCAGGATTGGAAACCGCGACTTGCTGGGGTTGAGCATCATGCGAACTCCTTGCTGGACCGCCCACACCATGCGGGCGTGCGGCAGTACAGCAGTCGCATGGAGCGGCGTCTGCGCGCGCACTCAMACATGCATCCCCAACACTGGTGGATCTGGACCCGACCAAACGAAAAGCCCGCACAGCGTGAGCTGTGCGGGCTTGGTATTTGGTGGCGCTTCAGGGACTCGAACCCCGGACCTGTGGATTATGATTCCATCGCTCTAACCAACTGAGCTAAAGCGCCTGAGCCGGCTATTCTAAGCGAAGTTTTTGGAGGCTGGCAAGCAGTCGCGAAAGATCACAGCGTGGGCTCGCGCAGATAGGCCTGCAGCGGCTTGCCCGGCAGGCGCTTCAGGCCCTCGACGACCCGGGTGGCGTTGAACACGGCGCCGGCGTCATTGGTGTGGGTGCGGGCGTCGGCGAAATAGGCGTCGACGCGCTCGGCACCGATGACGCGATAGGCCTCGGTCACCAGCATCGTCAGGTCGATGAACTGGGCGCCGTTCTCGCGTGCCACTTGCTCGCCCCAGGCGGCGTAGTTCTCGAAGTCGCGCGGCTGGCCCGCCTGCCAGCGATCCTTGTGCGGGATGGGCGACAACACGACGACATGGGCTCCCTTGGCCTTCGCATCGTTGATGTAGCGGGCCAGGTACCAGCCGAAGCTCTGCACCATCTCCTTGCTGCCGTCAGGCCGCGTGTCCTCGACCGCCTCCGGGCCGATGCCGGGCACCGAGCCGCGGTTCTTGCCGGCCGGGTCGCCGATGCGGGCGCCGTCGTTGTGACCGAACTGGATCAGCAGCGTGTCGCCGGCTTTCAGCTGGTCCAGCACGGAAGCCCAGCGGCCTTCGGTGAAGAAGGTGCGGCTGCTGCGGCCGCCGATGGCGTTGTTGACGACGTTGATGCGCTGGGTGTCGAAGAAGGGTGCGAGTCGCTCACCCCAGCCATAGGCGCCGTTCTGGCCACCGCTGCGCACGGTGGAGTCCCCAATCAGCACGAGGCTGGGCAACTTGGGATCGCGAGGTGCTTCGACCTTGACCTTGCGGGCGTCGACGACGGGCCGGTCGTCCGAGCCGTCGGGCGCGAAGCGGCGGGTGTAGACGGCGTCCGGCAGCACCTTGTTCTGGATCAGCCCGGCGATGACGAGCTGCGCGTTGACCGCCGCGCCGAGCCAGTTGGTGTGTACGGTCTCCTGCGGCGTGTCGGCAGGGAAGAGCTTCTCGACCGTGGCCTTGCCGAGCGCCTCATAGCGCAACGCGCCCCATTCGTTGAGGTCGATGAAGGCCACGCCCTCCTGCCTGGCCACCTCGGCGGCCCAAGCCGCGAAATTACCGCCTGCGCGCATCACCTTCACACCATCCACCTCCCAGCGCTTGCGGATCACTGGGGAGCAGATGACGGGTGTGGCGCCGGCCGCGCGGATCTCGGCGATGTAGCCGCGCAGGTAGGCGCCGTAGGTGTAGACCGTCTCCGGCTTGCCGGTCAGCAGGTTGTCGATGTCTTCCTTCTCGGGCCCGATGCCGCGCAGCACGCCGCGGGCGCGGCTGTTGTCATTGACCGGGCTGGCATCGTTATGGCCGAACTGCATGACCACCCAATCGCCTCGCTTGATGAAAGGCTTGGTGCGGTCCCAGTGGCCGCTCGTGCGATAGGTGCGGCTGGAGAGGCCGCCCACGGCGCGGTTGACGACGTTGATCTTGTTCGTGTCGAAGTAGGCGGCGATCGGGTTGCCCCAGCCCCACTGACCTTCGGCTCCCTTGCCCTGGCCGTCGTCCTGGCCATTGCGCACCGTCGAGTCGCCGATGAGGATCAGCGACGGCAGTTCGGGCTTGGCTGGCTCGGGCAGCTTGACCTGGGCGCGGGCGGGGTCGGTGCTGGCGGTGAAGGTCTGGGCCTGTGTCAGGGGCAAGGCGAACAGTGAGAGCAAGGCGATGAGCGTGCGGATCATGGCGCGCATGCTAGGAGCAGGCCGGGCCAGGACGGCGCAAGTTCTTGAGCGATTGAGGCCCAGCAACATCGCGCAACAGAGCGAGTCCTAGAGTCGCGCCACTTCTACCGGGCACCCATCATGTCGCTTCGCCAGACCTCCCTGCTGCTGTGCCTGCTGTTGGCCACGGCGTCCACCTGGGCACAGATCGGCCAGCGCTTCCCGTCCGAGAAGCGCGTCGTGCCCGACCCCGTCACCGGCGCGCTGCTGACCTTCCTGACCACACAGCCGCGCGGCGACTCCAAGATCTACCCCAGCCATCCGCAGTGGACGGCCGACGGCCAGTGGCTGGTGTTCCGCTCCAACCGCGTCAAGGGCGAAGCCATCGCCGTCAACGAGGCCAGCGGCGAGATGGTGCAGGTCACCGAGGGCGGCTACGACGGCATGCTCAACCTCGCGCAGTCGGGCGGCAACAAGCTCTATTTCCTGCGGCCCGACAGGAAGGGCGCCCCCAGGGCCATGCAGGCCATCGAGGTGGACCTGGACCGCGTCTTCGCCGACAGCCGCGCCGGCATGATCAAGCCGGCCAGCAGCTACCAGCGCGTCATCGGCACGCTGCCGCCCGAACTGGAAGCCGTGGGCGACAACGCGCTCGACGCGGACGGTCAGTGGTTCTACTTCCGCATCCAGGGCAAGGCCTACGCCGGCGCGCGGCTGCCCGCCGGTACCAAGATCGAGCCACCTTTCGGCCCGCGCGGCATGGGCGCCGGCCCGCATGCCATCGGCAAGATCAACGTGCAGACGGGCGAGATCCGCCACGTCGTCTCGGTGCCCTTCCAGATCGGCCACATCCAGAGCAACAGCTGGAACCCGGGCGAGCTGGTGTTCAGCTGGGAGACGGGCGGCAAGTCGCCGCAGCGGACCTGGACGGTCAAGGGCGACGGCACGGGCCTGCGGCCGCTCTACCCGGAAGCGCCGTATGAATGGGTCACGCACGAGGCCTTCATCGGCAAGGACGAGGTGGCGCTGGCCATCATGGGCCACCGCGCTATTCCCGGCGTCGTTGATCCGAGCCGGCCGGCCGCCACCGACGTGGGCGGCGCCAACCCCGGTCAGGACGCCGCCTGGGGCGATGCCGGCACGCGCGAGAAGCCGACGGGCCTGGCCATCGTCAACCTGCGCACGCGGGAGATGACGATTGCGGGCCAGACACCCTCGGGCAGCGGCTTGTGGCATGTCCACGGCTCGTCAGACGGGCGCTTTGCGGTTGGCGACGACTTCAGCCGCAGCCTCTACCTGATCGACCGCAAGACGCGCGAAATGATCCTGCTGACCACCGGCCACAAGACGACGGCGCGCGACCACCCGCACCCGACCTTCAGCCCGGACGGCAAGAAGATCCAGATCCAGTCCGCCATGCTCGCCGCGGACGGACGCGAGATGAATATCTGCACCGTGCCGGTACCCCAGGCTTGGGTCGAGCGCAAGCCGTGAGCTTGTACGCTGACGGTTCGACGCCAATATTCAAATATTGATATTCGATTCGTTCGAATGAAACCGTCGCGGGCGGGTTTGTTGATATTGAAAATCGGGCGCCATATTGCCTAACGCTCAAATTGCCGGCACGCGGCTGGCGCATGGCCGCATCACTGGCCATTGGGCCGTTGCGCGCTCAGCCGCTGGGCCGGGTTAATCAGGAATTTGAGCGAATCTGCGCCTTTCAAGGGTTTTTGCGGAGTCAAAGCAATCACGGTCGTGATTCTTTGCCGGCGTGTGAACACAGCGCAAAACCGGCCCCTAGACTGTCTTCGGGGCATTAAAGAGAGCCTTTTCGAGTTCTCCCCGGTTGATATTTTCGGAGACAGACAAAATGCTGAAGAAGATTCACGGTGGTTCGCCGGTTTCGCGTTGGACGCCGCTGGCCCTGGCTATCTCGGCGGCCCTGGCCGRCCAGGCGCACGCCCAGCAGCCCGCCGCGCCGGCTGATGCCGCTTCGGCACCTGCGGCCGCCGACAAGGCCAAGGCCCAGCAACTCGACACGGTCACCGTCACCGGCATCCGCCGCTCCATCCAGAGCGCCATCGACCGCAAGCGCAACGCCTCCACCGTCAGCGACAGCATCGTTGCGGAAGACATCGACCAGTTCCCGGACAAGAACGTCGGTGAGGCGCTGTCGCGCATCACCGGCGTGCAGCTGTCGCGCTCGTTCGGCGAAGGCTCGCAGGTCTCCATCCGCGGCGTTGAGCCCAACCTGAACCGCGTCGAGATCAACGGCATGTCGGTGCTGGGCACCGCCGGCACCGCGGGCCGGGGCGCCGAGCTGCGCGAGCTGGCGTCGGAGCTGATCGCCTCCATCGACGTCATCAAGGGCTCCACCGCCGACCTGACCGAAGGCGGCATCGGCGGCACGGTGCGCATCACGACGCGCAAGCCGCTGGACTTCACCAAGCGCACCATCGCCGGCACGCTGTCGGCCGAGCAGGGCAGCCTGCGCGGCGGCACGCAGCCACGCGGCACGCTGCTGCTGGCCGACAAGTTCCTGGACGGCAAGCTGGGCCTGATGGCCAACCTCGTTTACGACAAGATCTACACGCGCGGCGACTTCTCGCGCAACACGTCCTGGGCCTTCCTGCGCGACTGGGACTTCTCGGCCGACAAGACCCTCACCAGCCTGAACGCCAACGCCGCGGCAGTCACCACTTCGGCCGGCTGCAACAGCCTGGCCGCCGCCGACCAGGCGCCCTGCCGGAGCCAGTGGTTCGACTACTCGCCGCGCATCTCGCGCTACGGCATCTGGACCCGCGACCACGAGCGCAGCTCCGCCGAACTGACCGCTCAATACCAGTTCACCAAGGAACTGGACGCCTACGTGAGCTACCAGGCCAACACGCAGGCGCAGCGGCTCAACGACATGAACTACGGCACCGACTTCTCGGCGGTGACGCGGCTGAACTCGGCGGGCAATGCGCCCGTCTACTCGGCCACCGGCGTTCCGTCGGGAGGCACCTGCGTGGCCGCGCCGGCGGCCGCCACGCCGGCCGGCATGACGGTGGAGAACCACCACGTCACGCAGTTCACGGTGGGCAACTGCCTGAACGTGGCCGGCCAGGGTGGCCAGGGCGCGTTCAGCACGTCGGCACGCGATTTCGCGTTGGACGTCAAGTCCAAGTACACCTCCGCGGGCTTCAAGTTCAAGAACGACAAGTGGCGCGTCGAAGGCCTGCTGGGTGACTCCAAGTCGGACTACAAGAGCGAGAGCAACAACATCGTGCTGACGCAGAACGCGCCCGGCCTGGTCGTCAAGCTCGACGCCAACCACCTGCCGCAGTTCACCTTCCCGACGGCCTACAGCCCCGACAACGCGTCGTCCTATGTCCAGGCCCAGCTGCAGTACCGCCCCTCGGCCACGAAGAACACTGAGCGCCAGGGCAAGCTGGACTTCCAGTACAACTTCGACCACAACTTTTTCCAAAGCCTGTGGTTCGGCGGTCAGATGCGCGAATCCACCTCGCGCCAGTACAACGGCGGCGGCTACCTGGTGCAGAACAACGGCAGCCTCGCCGCCACCAACGAGGCGGTGGACATCAACGCCCGCACGGCCAACGTCAACCAGACCCTCATCTGGGACCCGCTCTACACCGGCGCGGCACAACGCCCGAACGACGCGCAGACCTTCATCAACAGCGGCTTCAAGACGTCTTATGTGACCGGCGCGCGCATGCAGGAGGTCGTCAACACGATCCGCACGAAGTCGCCCGGCACCTTCATGGGCGGCTATGGCGACGTCTCTGGCGTTCCCACCAACTGGACGGCCCCGAGCTACGCGGCCACGGTGGCATCGAACATCTTCGATACCAGCGATTTCTCCCACAAGTACCTGTACGAGACGCCCGGCAGCGACGGCAAAACCTATCCGCAGATCCCGGCCTTCGACATCACCGAGAAGATCAAGTCGGGCTATGCCCGGCTGGATTGGGGTACCGAGATTTTCGGCCTGCCGCTGGACGGCAATGTCGGCGTTCGCTACACCCGCACCGACGTTACATCGACCGGCTTGCAGGTGGATCGCACCTGCGATCCGGCCGCTGTGTCGACCTGCTCAGTCCTTGTGAACAGCAACAAGGTGGTGTCGCTCAGCAACAGCTATAACGACGTGCTGCCCAGCCTGAACGCCACGCTGCAGTTGCTTAACGGCAAGCTGTTGGTGCGCGGCGGTGCGGCCAAGGTGATGGCGCGTCCGGCGATCGACCTGCTGGCGCCCAACGTCACCTGCACGACCGGCAGTGGTAGCCCCGCGCGCCCTGGCGGCGACGGCACCGACGACTGCACGGCCGGCAACCCCGACCTCAAGCCCTACCGCGCCACCAAGTACGACCTGAGCCTGGAGTACTACCCCAGCCGCGACACGCAGGTCAGCCTGGCCACCTTCCGCACCGAGATCGGCACCTATGTGCGTACCGGCGTCTACCGGCCGAGCGTGAACTTCTACGGCGACGGTCGGCTGTTCGACGTGACCCAGGCCGTCAACGGCGAGGGTGCCAAGACGCAGGGCATCGAGCTGGCGGGCCGCACGGCCTTGTCCTTCCTGCCGGGCTGGCTGGGCAACTTCGGCGTGGATGCCAACTACACGCGCATGGCGTTCAGCTACGCCAAGGGCAACGAACTCATCAGCCCGCTGGACAACTCGGTTCTGCCTTACCCAGGCATGTCGAAGAATTCCTACAACCTGGGCCTGTGGTACGACGACGGCAACTTCAACGCGCGCCTGGCCTACGCTTATCGCGACAAGTACTACACCGGCGGCAACGACGTGTCGGGCAATCCCAACTTCAGCGACAAGACCGGCTACCTGGACGCCAAGATCCAGTGGAAGGCGACGAAGAACTTCACGCTGGCTCTGGAAGCCAAGAACCTGACCAACCAGGCCGAGCTGACCTATGCCGGCGACCTGGGCCGGCCCAACGAGCTGGCCTGGTCGGGCCGCCGCTACTACGTCACACTGGGCTACAAGCTCTGACCTGAATTGGACTCCCGGGCCGGCATGGCCTCTGTGTTGCGCTGATCGCGCACCGGCCCCCGCCTCCGCTGGGGCCGCTTTTTTTGACCGCCACCATGAGTCTTCTGCGCCATCTCCTCGTCTGCTGCCTGTTGTTGGCCGGCGTTGCGCAAGCCCAGCCCAGGCAGATGGAGAGGCTCGACCGCGGCGTCGTTGCGTTGACGACTTCGTCCGGCGTGTTCGTCAGCTGGCGCCTGTTGGGCACGGAGCCAGCCGGGGTGCGTTTCAATGTCTACCGCGATGGCAAGCGCATCAACCACGAGCCGCAGGCGCTGACCAACCTGGTGGACGCGCAAGGCCGCAGCGACAGCCTCTACACCGTGCGCGCCGTTGTGGGCGGCCAGGAGCAGCCCGCGTCCACCGCCACCGCGCCGTGGAGCCAGCCCTATCTGCGTGTGCCGCTGCAAAAGCCCGAAGGCGGCGTGACGCCCGACGGCGTGGCCTACCGCTACGAGGCCAACGACGGCGCGGCGGCCGACCTGGATGGCGATGGCCAATACGAGCTGATCGTGAAGTGGCAGCCCACCAACGCCCACGACAACTCGCACAAGGGCCATACCGGCCACACGCTGCTGGACGCCTACAAGCTCGACGGCACGCGGCTGTGGCGCATCGACCTCGGTCAGAACATCCGTGCCGGTGCCCACTACACCAGCTTCCTTGCCTACGACTTCGACGGCGACGGCAAGGCCGAAGTGGTGATGAAGACGGCCGACGGCACGGTGGATGGTGCGGGCAAGGTGATTGGCGACGTCAAGGCCGACTACCGCAACGAGGCCGGCTATGTGCTGGCCGGGCCGGAGTTCCTGACCGTGTTCAACGGCTTGACCGGCGCTGCCATGGCCACTGTGGACTACACACCGCCACGCGGTGACGTGGCCGCCTGGGGCGATGCCTACGGCAATCGCGTCGACCGCTTTCTGGCCGGCGTGGCCTACCTCGACGGCCAACGCCCCAGCGCGGTGTTCTCGCGCGGCTACTACACCCGCGCCGTGCTGGCCGCCTGGGACTGGCGCGATGGCAAGCTGACTCAGCGGTGGGTGTTCGACAGCGACGCGGATGCTGCGAGCAAGCCCGCTGCGGGCCAGGGCGCGCATTGGTTCTCGGTGGCCGACGTCAACGGCGACGGCCTGGACGACATCATCTACGGCGCTGCCACCATCTCTGGCACCGGCAAGCTGCTTTACAGCACCGGCCTGTGCCACGGCGACGCGCTGCACGTCAGCGCCTTCGACCCGGCGCGCGAGGGCCAGCAAGTTTTCATGGTCCACGAGACTCCGCGCTGCTACGGCGAGCATGGTCTGGAAATGCATGACGCCGCCACGGGCAAGCTGCTGTGGAGCATGTCCGGCAAGAACGCCGACGTAGGCCGCGGTGTCTGCTTCGACATCGACCCGGCCTACCCCGGCGCCGAATGCTGGGGCTCGGTCGGCGGCCTGATGAGCGCGGGCGGCAAGCTCATCAGCGAGCAGCACCCCAACCGCTACAACTTCGCCATCTGGTGGGACGGCGACCTGCTGCGCGAGTCACTGGACCACGTCGCCATCGACAAGTGGAACCCTGCCAGCTTCACGTTCGAGAACGTGCTGAACGGCAAGAAGTTTGGTGCGGCGTCCAACAACGGCACCAAGGGCAACCCGGTGTTGTCGGCCGACCTGTTCGGCGACTGGCGCGAGGAAGTCGTCTGGCGCAACGAGGACAGCACGGCCCTGCTGGTCTTCTCGACGGCCGTGCCGACTGAGCACCGCCTCGTCACGCTGATGCACGACCCGCAATACCGCGTGCAGGTGGCCGCGCAGAACGCCGGCTACAACCAGCCGCCGCACACCAGCTTCCACCTCGGCCACGGGATGAAGCCGCCGCGCTACCTGCCCATCACCACGCCATGAGGCTGGTCGCGCTGTTGCTTGTTGCGCTGGCCGGCTGCGTCAGCATGGAACCTGCGCCGCGGCCGCTCTACCGCGACCCGGTGCTGGACGGCGCGGCCGACGTGTCGCTCGTCTTCAACCGCGGCCTGAAGCGCTGGGAGATGTTCTACACCAACCGCCGCGCGACGCTGCGGCTGGACGACCCCAAGGACGTGACCTGGGTGCACGCCACGCCCATCGGCATCGCGACGACGGACGACGGCAACCGCTGGCGCGCGTCGGGCGAGGCGAAGTTCCCTGCCGAGTGCACCGGCGCCACGCTGTGGGCGCCCGAGATCCAGGACTTCGACGACGTGTACCACCTGTGGCTCACCATCGTGCCCGGCGTGCACAAGAGCTGGACGGGCGAGCGGCGCATCGAGCACCTCACCAGCACGGACCTGCGCAACTGGACCTGCGCCGGCAAGGCGGAGCTGGGCTCGCCCAAGGTCATCGACGCATCCGTCATCCGCGCGCCGCAGGGCGGCTGGCGCATGTGGTTCAAGGACGAGCAGGCCGGCAGCAAGCTCACGGTGGCTGACAGCCCCGACATGAAGACGTGGACCGTGCGCGGCCCGGTCAGCCCGCTGCCCGGTGAAGGGCCGACGGTGTTCCAGTTCGCCGGCAAATGGTGGCTGGTTGCCGACCTGTGGAAGGGGCTGCTGGTGCTGCGCTCCGACGACGCCGAGCACTGGCAGGAGCAGCCCACGCGACTGCTGGCCGGCATCGGCGAGCACCCCACCGACCGCGCCAAGGGTCAGCACCCGGGCGTCACCGTTGTCGACGGCCGGGCTTACCTCTTCTACTTCACGCACCAGAGCGGCGAGCCTGAAGCGAAGGCCGACGACCGCTGGCACCAGCGCACCGTCATCCAGGTCGCGGAGATGAAGCTGCAGGACGGCTGGCTGACCGTGGACCGCAACGCGCCACCGCCGGACCTGCGTTCCGCATTCAAGGCGCGGTGAAAGGCCATTCATGAACACAGCCACCGAGGCACAGAGGCACGGAGGCAGACGCACTTTCTCTGTGCCTCTGTGGCTCTGTGGCTGTGTCCTGTTCTTTGCGGGAACTGTCCATGCGGCGCTGGAC